>CANHCG010000132.1 GCA_947459055.1 Cytophagaceae bacterium
ACACGACGTGCGCGAGATACAACTAACTTATCTTCTTCCGATAATTCATCCAATCCAAGGATCGCGATGATATCTTGTAATTCTTTGTAGCGTTGTAAGATTTCTTTTACTCTTTGAGCTGTATTGTAATGCGACTCACCCAACACTTCCGCCGAAAGAATACGAGACGAAGAATCCAATGGATCCACCGCTGGATAAATTCCTAACTCGGCGATTTTACGAGATAATACCGTCGTAGCATCTAAGTGAGCAAAGGTCGTAGCCGGTGCCGGATCTGTTAAGTCATCGGCAGGTACATAAACCGCTTGCACAGAGGTAATCGAACCACGTTTTGTAGAGGTAATACGCTCTTGCATGGCACCCATTTCCGTGGCAAGGGTCGGTTGGTAACCTACCGCCGATGGCATACGTCCCAAAAGGGCCGAAACCTCAGAACCCGCTTGTGTAAAACGGAAGATATTATCGATAAAGAACAAAATATCACGTCCTTGTCCTTCACCATCACCATCCCGGAAGTGCTCTGCAACCGTCAAACCTGACAAGGCTACACGCGCACGTGCTCCTGGAGGTTCGTTCATTTGACCGAACACCAATGTAGCTTGGGACTTCGATAATTCAGACTGATCAACTTTTGACAAATCCCATTGTCCCTCTTCCATCGCATGTTTAAATGCTTCTCCATATTTAATTACGCCAGACTCAATCATCTCACGCAACAAGTCATTTCCTTCACGCGTACGCTCTCCAACCCCTGCAAACACAGAAAGACCTTCATAAGCTTTCGCGATATTATTAATCAATTCCATGATCAATACGGTTTTACCTACACCGGCACCCCCGAAAAGACCAATTTTACCCCCTTTTACGTAAGGAGCTAATAAATCGATAACTTTAATTCCTGTAAACAAAACCTCCGTTGTCGTCGCTAATTCATCAAACTTAGGCGCAGCCCGGTGAATTGGTAAACCCTTGTCCGACTTTGGCTGAGGAATACCATCAATGGCTTCTCCAACTACATTAAATAAACGACCCTTAATTCCCTCACCCGTTGGCATGGTCATCGCGGTGCCTAAATCGATTACTTCTTGACCTCTTTGAAGCCCTTCCGTTCCTTCCATCGCAATCGTACGAACACGATCCTCTCCTAAATGTTGTTGAACCTCTAAAATAAGTCCTTGACCATTCGATTTAGTGACAGAAAGTGCGTTCAAGATCGCTGGTAAATGTGATCCTTCGCCTTCGAAGCTCACATCGACTACGGGCCCAATTACTTGCGCAACTTTCCCTTTATTTACTGCGTTTGCCATTTGAAATTTAAATTTATTAGGTACGACGAATGCTGTTTACATTCGGAACGCAAAATTAGTGTGTAAATTCCAATTAGCAAAACTGAAGTTTGGATTTTTTTGCTATTTATTGACAAAATCAGCCGAATTCTTTGAATGAATTAAAGTTTATGCTGAAATTTAAAAATCATTTTTTTGAAATAATTCCAATCAAGCACTTGAGCCCCAAAACGCCCATTCTTCAATCATTGATTTTAGGTTTGTCCGCTCTTCTAGGACTTAGCTGTCTCCTATCTTTTTTTTATTCCCCCACCTCCTTGCTTCTCCTTAAGGAACGGAGTGAATTAATCCCCACTTCAGAGAACTTGCTAGCGCCATTGATGATCCAACAATCATATACCTATCAGGCCAACCCGCTCAGCATCCTGCCTTATTTGAGTTATTTTATCGGAATCAACCTAGGTCTATTCTGTCTTTTCATTGCCTTCAAACGCCAAAGTGCCCTATCCTGGCCTATCATTCTTGCTGGAATTTTCTTGTGGATGGGAATTCAGATAGCTCAACTTCCCGTATTTGATTCGACCGAAATATGGATTCTCTTCATGAATCAAATATCCTGGTTCGCACTCCTTGGACTTTTTATAGTCACCATTCTCAGCTCAAACGCCATTTTGGAAGGATTTATTCAAATTGCTCAAGGCTCCACGCGAAAGGATACCTATAAAAGATTGAGCTTATTAGCTATTTTTTGGGCCTTCAACCTATTTTTCAGCCTAGATCACCTGCTTTGGAAAGGCGATTTCGCTTGGTACTTACCTAGTTTTATTATCAACGTATTGGGAATTAGCCTTTATCTATTCCAACAAATCAAACGTTCCAACTCCATCCCCTTCTTTTCCATCGGACTAACACTCATGGGATTAGGCAGCCTCTTATTTTTCCAATGGACGGCCAATGACCCCGCCATCCGGGCTTTCGAAATCTGGAATCTAATTTGCCAAATCATCATGCTTGGCCTATTTCCTTTATTCGTATTAACGAATTTCAAACCTTTGCTTCAACAAAACCTGCCCATTTTTAAAGTCATCCATAAGCCCATTCATCTTTCCATGTATCTCATCCATGTAGGTGTTTTTATTTTGGGCTTAGCCACTATTTTTGCTATGAATGGAAGCGTTTACCACCTAGCATTCGCAGGAAAATTTAATATAGATGGCGATATGTATAGCCTTGAAGGAGATCGCTTTATGGCAGAAATTACCTACAAAAAGGCCTTGCAGCACAGTAAATTAAATGCCAAAAGTAATCTGAGTTTAGCGAAGTTGGCCATGGCAGAAGAAAACAACGAAGTCCTCGCCTATTACCTAAAAACAAGCCAAACAAAAAACCCGTCCAAGGAAAGTAGTATTGCCCTTAGTGAACTCTACCGAAAATCAAACTTGTTTTTCGAATCCCTTTTCGAACTGCAATCCGCCTACCAACAAATCGGACCCAATGCAGCAATGGCTAGCCAAATTGCCTATTCATTCGCCCAATTAAACCAAGCCGATTCCGCTCAATATTATTACCAAAAGGCCTTTGAACTCGAACCAACTTCCTCCTTCCACAAGGGAAATTATGCCTTAAGCCTCCAAAACAATAAAATTCCTAGTCTCGAGGTGAACCATGAGGACCTAGCCCTGAAAGCAAATTTATTTGCCCTAGCTATTCTGAACAAAAAAAATGTCGCGATCGAACCCTTACCTGCCGATTTCAAGCCCCACATCGATTTAAGGGACCTAGCGCTCCTATTTAATTCTGTGACTTATTTCAAGAACAAGCAAGTGGCCTTACCAATAGAAGCCTGGGCCAAAGATTCCACCTTGCACGAATTTTTCCCAGAAATCGATTACGTTCAATCCTTCCAAGATTATTACCACCAAAAACCTCTGCGCGCTTTGGAAAAAATGGCACTCCTAGCGGATCAAGCAAACGAGCCTACAAAAAGGGGTATTTCCAAGGTCATTGAATCCTGGCACCAAGCAACAGTTTCAAATCAAGCAAATCCCAACCTAAGCTCGGCTAAACAAACACGTGAGGCACTCATAAAATATCCATTTTCAGTCCCTGTCTTGCAAAAATCAACGACTCTTTTACCCAAAAAAGAAGCCTATGAAGCGGCGCTTATAGCGCTGCGCTGGAATCCGCGTCAGGCCGCCTATTATTCCATTTATGCTTTTCAAGCACTCGAAATAGGGGAATTAGAATATGCGAAAGAAGCGATGAATTCGCTTCAAAAGCTGGAACCGAGCTATTTTTCGTCTCAAATCAAGCCATTTGAAATGGCGTTAAAAAAGGCTGAGGCCCGTCAAAAATTTTGAAAATTTAGCTAAGCTATTGGCATTCAGCAATATTTCGCTTACCTTTGCCCTACGAATTACATGACGATCGGAGTTAATGGTTCTTTCGATCGCCATCCACTTAATGAACCAAACAATATGAATCAAAAAATTCGCATTAAGTTGAAGTCGTTTGACCATACCTTGGTCGACAAATCAGCCGAGAAAATCGTAAAAGCTGTTAAAGCAACGGGCGCTGTAGTTTCAGGTCCGATTCCATTGCCAACAAAAATCGAGAAATTTACCGTTTTACGTTCACCACACGTGAATAAGAAAGCGCGTGAGCAATTTCAATTATGTACGTATAAGCGTCTAATTGACATTTTCTCTTCTTCGGCAAAAACAGTGGATGCCTTAATGAAATTGGAATTGCCTTCAGGCGTGGATGTTGAAATCAAAGTTTAATGATCTTCATTCTCATTCCAGAAAAAAGCCTTCAGCAATGAGGGCTTTTTTTATAGCCTGACTACCCGCGCCAGATCCCATTGAACCTGTTTTTCTGCGCTGGACAAATCAATAAATTGGCGCCCCTCCATTAGACGTTCCAATTTCCCCATGGCCTTTGACAAGCCATAGTAAGATTTAAATTTTCGAATTAAACTCAAATCCTCAATCATCGGTTGGCCCCCATCAAAATCCCGCGGATGGAAATAAGTCATCACATAAGATTGTCGATCCCAAAGCGCCTTTAACACCGCATCTGGAAATAATCGAAAATATCCTCCGCCGGAAAAAACGAGGGGCATACCGGCAATATTGGCTACATTAATAGGAAATTCCTTGATGCGAAGGCCGTTAACCTCGACCCAGCAAGGTTCTTGCTCCCCGAAATTCGCAAATCCGCCATGCGCACGCGCCGCAGGGAAAATCGAACAATCGATTTCAATTCCCTGGGCAATTAATTCCTCAAATACCCATTTATTGGCCTCCATTAAAGAGAAACCAGGCGCCCGATAGGCACGGATTTTTTTACCCGTGATGTTTTCTAAGGATTGAATGGAACGAATGAGGTCTTCTTTGAATTGAGGGCGGGTTTGTTGGTAGGCCAACTGATGTACATCCGAGTGCGTCGCAATTTCATACCCCGCATCCGCTATTTGGCGAATAATTTCCGGGTATTTTCGCGCGACCCAACCTAAACAGAAAAACGTAGCTGATTGGTTTTGGCGGGCCAACATATCCAAAATCCGATCCACATTTTCATGGATTCGCGCCGGAAATTTTGCCCAATCCGCTTCTGTCCTTGTGCTGGGATGATCCAACAAATGAAACCACTCTTCAATATCAAAAGATAAAATCGTCATCTAGAACCAAGTAAAAAATTGAGCACCGTTCCGTTTAAATTCCAACACATCTTGCCGTGTCGGAAACGAAAAATAAGTCATTTCCTCCGCCGGATTTTCGATTAAAGTATAGGATTGATCTCGAATTAATATAACCGCCTCTAAAATACAATCCATTCCGAGGTCTTTGGTATATTCAATCAATTCTTCTTGCGTCCGGTTACCAATCTCCACTTTTTTCTGAACCACAATTGGGCCCGAATCAATCCCTTCATCCACAAAAAAAACGGAAACTCCCGTGTATTTTTCTCGATTTTTCAGCACCCAAAAAGAAGGCATCAAGCCCCGATATTTTGGTAATAAGGCAGTATGTAAATTAATCGTCCCCCGAGTAGGAATACTTAATAGATCCTTTTTGAAAATCTGATTCCCTCCAATCGAAATGAATAAATCGGCCTTCAAATCTCTTAAAATCGCCAAATTAGCGGGCGAATTTACCGGTCCATCCAATGGAATCAATGGGATATTTGCCTTTTGCAAGACCGACTTGACCGAGTAACCCGGTTTTAACTTGGCCCAAATAAACTTAAACGAAAAATAGAGGAAAAACTCGAAACCGAATACGGACCAAGTCTTCTTCATTTTATCAAGAAAAGATTCACGCTTACCAAAAGGCGAAACTTCAAAGAGAACCGTCCCAACCCATTCCACATCTTTAGGCATTTCATCATGCAATTTTTGAATCGCACGTGGCAAAAAGAAAGGGTCATC
>CANHCG010000133.1 GCA_947459055.1 Cytophagaceae bacterium
CAAATCGGTGGCGCTGTTACATCGGGATATGAAAAGTGATTGACTAATATCCCCTTGGATTTTAAATGTTCAAACAGACGCGTATCCTTGCTACAAAAAGATGGATATCCTTGAATTTTCTCCACAGGTAAATTCATGTGCTGTGTTTGTGATTCAAAATACTTGATTAAGGTTTTACTATCTGCTTCTCGTTCCTCATAGGCTTTTTTGGCATGCAGACAGGCATAACTAAATGCTGGATTAGGGGGGGAGCTACCCACCCAAAAAGAATCTTTTTTGATTTCGTCCAAAAGCCATTTTTTGCCTAAAATAATACCCGCTGGAATTCCATAAGCCTTAGAAAGCGAGGCTGTTTGCACTAAATTAGCATTTGTTATTAATCTAATATGCTGGATTCCAATCCGATGGGATTCATCTACGATTAAGGTGTTATCGCTCGATAATTCGGTTGAGAAGGATAAATCGATCGCCTCGACCCATGGTGACCCTGTGCCATCGATGGCAATGATTTCATCACCCTTGATTGTCTCATTCCATGCTTCCAATGAGCCAGTGAATGGCTCATTGGGATAGCGCCATAAGGCAGGATGTGTCTTGGGTGCCACATTGACTCGATGGGTTTTATGTCTTCTTTGTGCCCATTGAAGCGCAATTTGACCAGCTGTTAATCCAGAGGAACAAAGGGCAGCTGATTCAGTTCCAAAACGTTGGGCCAATTGTATCTCCAATTCCTCCCAAACAGAAATTTGAAAATTATTTATTCTTGAGCTTCCCCAATTTTGAGAAAAATGTGCGATCCCCTCTTTTAATTTTTCCTGAAAAAGTGGATGGTCACCGATTCCTAAATAGTTTGTGCCACCAAGCCACAAATAGCTTTGGCCATCCATTTGAACGGTCTTTTTAGGTAAGGTATCGCAATGTAAATGGTAGGTTTCCAAAGGATTAGCGTAAGTTTGCTCCTGTGCCAAATTCCTTGGCATAAATTATTCTTCCATAGTCTATCGTGATGCCCGTGGAGATTTGGTCATCGACTAATAAGCAGCCATCCATGTCCACGTAATCCAGCAGGGGCAATAATTGTGCGATGGCCGAACAACCAATCGTCGATTCTGTCATACAGCCCACCATGACTTTTAATCCCAAGGTTCGGGCTTTTTTAATCATCCGCAAGGCCGGTGTCAAGCCCCCACATTTCATTAATTTGATATTTATCCCATGAAAATAGCCATGGCATCGTTCGACGTCGGATTCTAAAATGCAACTTTCATCCGCAATGATAGGCAAAACAGAGGCCTCATATACTTTTTTCATGCCGGACCAATCATCCGCTTTCAAAGGTTGCTCAATAAATTCCACCCCTAAATCCTTCAAAGCCATCGAAAAATAGATACTTTGTTCCGGCGTCCAAGCCGTATTCGCATCGACCCGAAATACCGCATCAGTTTCTTTTCGAAGTGCTTCCACAATCTCAATATCCTCGTTCGTCCCTAGTTTGATTTTATACAATGGAAAAGGCATTTCTCGCATTTTTTCTCGCATTTTTTCGATGGAATCGATCCCGATTGTATAATCCGTTATCGGATTATTTGTCGTTTCTAATCCCCAAATCTTATACAATGGCTTCTCATGTGTTTTTCCCCATAAATCCCAATAGGCCACATCCAATGCACAAAGCGCAAAGGGATGGTCGTCCAATAATTCAGCCGATATCATTTTCCAAAAATCATGGGGATGTGGCAAAATATCATGCGGAAGTAGGTGTTTGATACGCTCCAGTTGGGCCTTCATTTTCGCCATACTAACCCCATAATAAGGTGTTTCAGTTGCTTCTCCAAAACCACTTTTGCCATGCCAGGATAATTCGACGATCAAAGTAGGCTGTACATCCCTCGATTCATGAGTGATCGTAAAGGTATGTTTCAAAGGCAGGTCGAATGTGTGCAGTTTAATTTCCATAGCTATGAATTTAACGGAAAATACACGAGTTCATTTCCTTGATGATCGATAGGTAAACAGGCAATGGCGTTGGCAGAAGCCCAATTGATCAGATCCCCCGATCCATTATTTCGCAAAGCCTGAGCCCCGGTTGAATTCATTGAAATAGGGATCCATTGGACCAAATTGGAATTTGATTTGGGTAATTGGCTAACGGAAATTGTGTTTGTCGGCCAGCTCACCTGATTAATCCAGGGTAAGAAATAAACCCAAAAACAGGTCAAGGTCGAAATAGGATTTCCCGGCAGCGCAAAGGCTATTTTACCGTCGCTTCTTTTTCCTACCCAAAGCGGTTTTCCAGGTTTTTGGGCAATTTTATGTAGTAAGACTTCAAATCCGAGGGAAGCCAAAACCGCAGGAATGAAGTCTTTTTTTCCTGCAGAAACACCACCTGTTAGAATCAAAATATCATGTTTTTCCAACAATTTTGCCAGTTCTTTTTCCATCGAGGATGGATTGTCTAGCACATGTCTTTTAGTTGTTTCAAAGCCCTTATGCCGCAAAACCGATTCGATCATGATGGAGTTCGATGACCTGATTTGAAAGGCGAGGGGTTGTTGGTCTATAGGAATAATTTCATCGCCGGTGGAGATGATCCCGATGGAAGGTAGGGCGGAAACTTGAATATCTTCTAGGCCAACGGAAGCCGCGATCGCCACATCCACCGGCCCCATTTTTTTACCTTTGGCCACAATGATTTGGCTAGCGGGTGCATCACTTCCTTGCTGGTGAATGAATTGCCCCTTTTCTACAGTTGTGATACCAATGTACCGAACCCAAGGTTTTTCTTCTTGTTGGAAAAATTCTAACTCTTCAATTTTAATTACCGCCTGCGAATTTGCAGGTAACATTGCCCCCGTCATGATTTCTACGGCGGCTGAAGAATCAGCTAAATTGAATTCCGGCTCTCCTGCATAAGCGATACCCGCTAGAGGCCATTCGGTTACTTGAATGTCATGAACGGCAATTCCATCCATCATCACTCGATTGAAGGGTGGGAAATCCCGGTCGGCGCAAATATCTTCTGCTAAAATACGTCCGATGGAATCTTCCAAGGCGATTTTTTGGGAACCGGTGGGAACCGGCAGTTCAGTAAGCAGTAGAAATGCGTCCGTTGGTGTAATCATGATTTTTAAAAGCAATCATATAAATTTCTAAAAAAATCGCTAAAATGAATCATAGTCATGTATTTTTGTTTCCTAAAATTTAGCTTTTGATGGCGCAAGACTTTTCACATTTGGATTCGAAAAACCAACCGGGCATGGTGGATGTCGGGGAAAAACAGATTAGCTCTCGGGAAGCGCGCGCGCAATCTATTGTTTTTTTAGGCCCTGAGATTGTCGATCAATTCGTTCAAGCCGGCTGGGAAACTAAAAAAGGAAGCATCCTCCAAACGGCCACCATCGCCGGCACTATGGCCGCAAAAAAGACCTCCGATTTGATTCCATTGTGTCATCCCTTGGGTTTAGATTCCTGTAAATTCGACTATGAGGTCCAAGTGGACCAAGTGCTTATTACCTGCATTTGTCGACTCGAAGCTAAAACTGGTGTCGAAATGGAAGCGCTCGTAGGGGCTAGCGTAGCAGCTCTTACAATTTACGATATGTGCAAAGCCGTCTCTAAAGCCATTGTCATTAAAGAAACGAAATTGATACAAAAAACCGGTGGAAAATCGGATTTTAAAGCCTAATGTCATCTCACCATATCATTCGAGATAAGCAGGAACCAGCGCTAATTATAGCGAATGGTGAAGCTTGTTCGATGGATTTATTGGAACAATTGCTCGAATGGTCACCGACCGTTATCGCGTTAGATGGGGCCTTGGATCGAGTGATGTCATTGGGGATAAAGGTGGATGTCTGGTTAGGAGATTTTGATCATGCTCAGGAACCTAGGACAGATCTAGACGCGTATCCTTTGAAAAAAGTGTTTGCTCCTGATCAAAATAAGACGGATTTAGAGAAGGCATTTGAGTATTTGTTGGCCGAAGGCTACCCCGCCGTTAATGTCGTATGGGCTACTGGTCTGCGGATGGACCACACATTGAATAATTTTCATTCCTTAGTTCGATATGGCCGAGAAATCAAAATTGTCTTTTTTGATGATTTCTCAACTACCTATTTATTACCTTCCCATTTCGAAAAATGGTATCCGGCTGGAACGCCATTGTCAATTATTCCTTATGGACAGGCCTTTGGGGTGAAGAGTGAAGGGTTGGCCTATGAACTAAACCATCCCGTCTTGAAATTAGGTACGCAAACTAGTTCTAGCAATGCGGCTTTAGGAGATGGCATCGTGAAAATCACCTATGATTCTGGTGATTTGTTATTGATGGAATGCCACGATTAGCGTTTTAATTTTGCCTCATTTGGATTGCCTCCAGGCTCATAAAATTTAGGTTTTTCTAGGCCTTCAGGGAAGTAATTTTGATCTACAAAATTCCCCGGATAATCATGAGGATATTTATAATCCGCGCCATAGTTTAAGTCCTTCATGAGTCGGGTTGGCGCATTCCTCAAATGCAGTGGAATAGGTAAATCCCCCGTTTTTTGTACATAATCCATCGCTTTATTGATCGCCATATAAGCGGAATTGCTTTTGGGTGAACAGGCTAAATAAATCACCGTTTGGGCTAAAATAATCCTAGATTCAGGATTACCGATCACTCGTATGGATTCAAAACAAGTTTGGGCCATTAAGAGCGCATTCGGGTTCGCAAGACCAATATCTTCGGAGGCTAAAATAAGGAGTCGGCGGCCAATGAACTCCAAAGATTCCCCACCAGTTAGCATGCGGGCCAACCAATATACCGCTGCATCTGGATCTGAACCACGAATCGATTTAATAAAGGCAGATATAATATCGTAATGCTGCTCGCCATCCTTGTCATATTGGGCTAGATTTTTCTGTAGTCGCTCGGTGACAAGGGCATTGGTGATGTTGACACTTGGCGAATTTTCGGAAGAAACAAGCAGCTCTACCAGGTTATACAGTTTTCGTCCATCACCCCCTGAAAAATGAAACAGCGCATCGGTTTCGGTGAGTGTGATTTTTTTGGATAGAAAGAGTGGGTCGTTGGCGATGGCTTTTTCTAACATTCGCTGTAAATGTTCCGGCCCCAAGGATTCCAATACATAAACCTGACAACGTGATAATAGTGCAGAAATTACTTCGAAGGAAGGGTTTTCAGTAGTTGCGCCGACGAGCGTCACTATACCTTTTTCGACGGCATTTAATAGGGAGTCTTGTTGGGATTTCGAAAACCGATGAATCTCATCGATGAATAAAATGGGCGATTGTGCCTCGAACATTCGATTTTTTTTCGCCATTTCCAGCGCTTCACGAACTTCCTTCACGCCTGATTGGACCGCCGAAAGTGTGTACATCGTTCGCTTTAATGCACCTGCCAATAAACTGGCGAGTGTCGTTTTTCCTACCCCTGGAGGTCCCCATAAGATACAAGAAGGCAAGTGGCCGGCATCAATGGCTTTGCGCAAGGGCGCTTGAGGACCAATGACTTTTTCTTGTCCGATATAATCCTCCAAAGAGGTGGGGCGCATTCGTTCCGCGAGAGGTTGCATGTTCGAAGTTACGGTATTTTTGTAAAATTGAAATTTATGATTAAGTTTAAACTTACAAAAAAACCTATCTTTTATGAACACATCTAGACGTTCCTTTTTACGCAAAAGTGCTATGGGCTTAGGAGCTATG
>CANHCG010000134.1 GCA_947459055.1 Cytophagaceae bacterium
AAAGCCTTTAATTTGCTCAAATTGAGCGAAATAAGCTAAACGATCTTCGATGTTTTTGGCTTGTAAATCGACCCAGCCGACAACCCCTTTGATAAAATCATATTGTTCCGCTAAGGCCAATAAAAAAAGTGTTTCTTCCTCTGATGAATCGGCTTGGACGGCAATACACCCTTCAATTCCCTGTTCTTTAAAAATGGGTTCACTGAAATTTGGATAGAAATCGGCTCGAATTCTCGACATTTCAGGTGTAATCCAAGTATCTCGCTCGGGATCATAATTCCAAAAATGCTGATGTGCATCGATCATTTTGAGTAGTTTTTGGCTATCTGCCTCTGTTCACCCAGGCCATCCATTCCCAAAGTCACCACATCACCTGCCTTTAAAAATACAGGAGGTTTTAACCCGAGTCCTACGCCATGCGGTGTTCCCGTTGAAATAACATCACCTGGTAATAAGGTCATGAACTGAGAAATATACGAAACGACTTGTGGTACATTGAAAATCAACTGGTTCGTATTACTTGTTTGTAAACGTTGGCCATTGACATCTAACCACATATTTAAATTGTGCACATTTTCTATTTCATCTTTAGTTGCTAAAAATGGCCCTAATGGTGCGAATGTATCGCAACCTTTCCCTTTGGACCAATTTCCTCCTCGCTCTAATTGGAATTCACGCTCTGAATAATCATTATGTAAACAATAGCCTGCTATATAATCATAAGCCTCATGTTCTTCAACATACGAAGCTTTTTTGCCGATAACGATGGCGAACTCAACCTCCCAATCCGTTTTGGTTGAATTCTTAGGAATAACGACATCATCATTTGGTCCGCTCAGGGCTGAGGTGCTTTTGAAGAATAAAATGGGCTCTTCTGGGATGGCTGCCCCAGTTTCTTTGGCATGGTCGGCGTAATTTAGACCAACACAGATGATTTTAGAGGGCCGAGCAACACATGATCCTAATCTTTCAGGTGATTGAATAATCGGTAATTCGGTCGATTTAAGAATTTCTTGCAAACGGTTTAATCCATCAGAAGCAAAAAAATCTTCATTAAAATCATGGAAATAGGCTGATACATCTAGGTAGTGGCCATTAACAAGTACTGCAGGTTTTTCTGCATTGAGGTTACCCAATCGAACTAATTTCATCGTTTTATTTTAAATCTTTAATTACATTCCACATGGTATCGGCTAAAAACTGATTTCCGGTTTCATTTAAATGAACACGATCGGTCGTTAATATACCAGAAGCTTTGTTTTCGATGTTGTGTTTGGTTTCATATGCCAAAAATTCTTTTCGTAAGTCGATTAATGGGCAGGCATTGTCCACTGCTATTTTTCGAATCATCCCTGAGAAAAAATTAAGGTCACCATCGTTTTCGTTGGTGGCATCATATTTTTCTCCTATGACAGTTGGTGTACATATAACCACTTGACTTCCAGTCTTTTGAATACGTTTGATTAAAGTATTATAGAACCTTTCAAATTTATCGGCATCGGTACCTGTTCTTGATGATGTTTTATGCCAAACATCATTGATCCCTATGTAAATAACAACGATGTTAGGTTTTTTAGCCAATACATCTTCCTCATGACGCAAATACAAATCATAAATTTTATTGCCTCCAATTCCGGCCCCAATAAGTTCATATTGGGAAGAAAGACCTTTGGCAGCAAGCATTTCGGTCATTTTAGTAATATAACCTGTTTTTCCTATTCCGGCTTGCGTAATAGAATCGCCAAAAAACACAATTCGAATCGGATTATCTGCTTTGAAACTTAGCAAAGTGCTTGATAAAAACAAAAGAGCTGTAAATAAGTAATTTTTCATAGGTTTAGTTGTTTAAGTAGACAAACCCTCCATCGATCGGATAATCGCAACCTGTCACAAAGGAAGCTTCATCTGAACATAAATAAAGGGCTAAATGGGCAATTTCAATGGGTTTTGCCATGCGTCCAATCGGTTGAGTTGCGGATAGTTTTTCAAACATTTCCTCTTGATTGTTTGGATAATTTTTGGCAATAAATCCGTCGACAAATGGTGTATGTACGCGAGCAGGCGAAATACAGTTGCAACGAATACCTTTTTTTAAATAATCCTTGGCCACGGACTGTGTCATTGTTCGAATTGCTCCTTTTGACATGGAATATCCAAATCGATCAGGAATTCCAACAGTAGAAGCAACCGATGCCATATTTAATATAACGCCTTTATTCTGTGCAACCATTCCTGGAATGATGGCTTTCATGCAATGAAAAGCCCCTTTGACATTGACATCAAAAATTCGTTGAAAATCTTCTTCTGAGGTCGTTTCAAGGGTTCCTATTTGAGCAATACCTGCGTTATTTATTAAAATATCGATTGAACCAATCGATTTAACTGCATTTTCAATGCTTGTTGCATTCGTAATATCAACAAAATGTAACGAAGAAGAAGGCGATATAGCTTGTACCTCGATTTGGGTTTCTTTACTCGTTGGATTTTCAAGATCGAAAATATGGATTTCCGCCCCTTGTTGCGCAAACAAAAGACTGATGGCTCTTCCAATACCGGAGCCACCACCTGTAATCACGACTTTTTTACTTGCTAATGAAAAAATCATATCTATGAATTATAAAGAAACACCTCTACGCCAAAACATAAAATCATCTTGACCTAAATCCATCGCTTTGGTTGAAATATTTCCAGATGCTAACTCGATAACATAATCTAAGATCTCCTCTCCCATTTCTTCTACTGTTTTTTCACCAGAAATAATAGGTCCACAATTGATATCGATAATTTCAGGTAATTTTTCTGCTAAGCGGGTATTGGTTGATAACTTAACCATGGGACTGATTGGATTTCCAGTCGGGGTACCTAATCCAGTTGTAAACAATTGAATAGTGGCCCCAGATCCTGCCATACCCGTAGTTGCAAGCACGTCATTTCCTGGTGTACAGACTAAATTGAGACCAGATTTTTTAACATATTGTCCATATCCTACGGCATCTTCTATAGGGGAAGATCCTGCTTTTTTTGCTGCACCAGCCGATTTAATGGCATCTGTTATCAAACCGTCCTTGATATTTCCTGGTGAAGGATTCATGTCAAAACCTGCACCGACGGCTTCTGCCCTTCGGGCATATTCTTTCATTAATTTCCCGAAATTATCGGCCACTTCATGGGTGACGGATCTATTTTGTAATTCTTGCTCCACGCCACATAGCTCAGGAAATTCTGCGATCATGACAGTTCCCCCTAATGCGACAAGTAAATCAGCCGTATGGCCGATAGCCGGATTGGCCGAAATACCTGAAAAGCCATCTGATCCTCCACATTTAACGCCTAAGCGTAATTTTGACAAAGGAGCAGGTTTCCGTTCGATTTTATTAATTTCAACAATTCCTTCAAAAGTCTTTAAAATCACATCAGCTAACATTTTTTCTACACCACTTCCCTCATCTTGTTGTTGTTCAAAAATGTATAATGGTTTTGAAAAATTAGGATCTTTCTCTTTTAAGTATTGTTGAAATACGTCGATTTGAGAATGTTGGCAACCTAAACTCAACACGGTCACTCCCGCTACATTGGGGTTTACGCAATAACCTGTTAATAGAGAAACCAGACTCAATGAATCATCTTTATTCTCCCCACAACCACTTTCATGTGTTAAAAATTTGATTCCATCGACATTGGGAAATAATGAACTTTTATTCACTAAGATCGAATTGTTTTCTTTGGAAAACTGATCAATACTAGGCTTTTGCCCAGTTTCAAATTGAGATTTTAATTTGATTACTTGCTCTGTAAATGGATCATTTTTTTGAAATCCAAGTCCTTTTATAAAAGCATTTTTTAATAATTCGATATTTCGGTTTTCACAAAAAACTAATGGAATGACTAACCAATAGTTCTGTGTACCCACCTGTCCATCGGGCCGATGATAACCCATGAAAGATTTATCTTGCCATTTTTCGACATTGGGAGCAGTCCATTCGTATTGTTTCGTTTTCCCCTCGAATGCTTGGGAGGCGTGATGTAAATTAAAGGTATGGATTAATCCGCCTTTGGCGATGTCCTGAGTGGCTAAACCAACTAAAACACCATACATAAATGCCTTTCCGCCTTTTGAGATGGCTTCCGTTGTAAATTTGTGTTTGGCGGCAA
This sequence comes from Cytophagaceae bacterium, assembly GCA_947459055.1. Taxonomy (GTDB): domain Bacteria; phylum Bacteroidota; class Bacteroidia; order Cytophagales; family Spirosomataceae; genus Aquirufa. The sequence continues at coordinate 4,153 of CANHCG010000134.1, forward strand.
TATCTTCTTGTAAAGTAATGCGATTTCCCTGGTGCTCGATGACAGTTCCCGCTTTTAAATCCTGTAAGGCTACTAAAAGGTTATCTGTTGGGTTAATCTGCAAAAATGTTTTCCTTGTGGTTATCATTTTTTATAATTTGAAAATTTGTTTACCAATTACCCATTTTTCGTTTGTTTGGGCAACGGGAATTGGTTGTTGAAACGTTGACATCAATTTTTCCCATGCAATCACTTCCGGATTATCATGATCCATTTGTGCTTTAATTTCAAAACTGAATTCTTCTTTTGCGATAATTTCCATGGCCATCCGATTTCCAGCTCTGAAAATTTCCATACTGATTATACCTGCCTCTTTTATGCTAGCCTCGATAGCTTCAGGGATTTTGATATGGTAATTTTCATAAGATTGAATTAAATCTTCTTGATCAAGTAAATCACAAAATAATATAAAGCGCTTTTGATGCATTAATTTACTGTTTTCGTTGAAATTTTATATCCTGTGTAGGAATAGTAAACAATGAACACAAAACAAATTAATGGAACCACCAATGCCGCTGCTGTACTTACTTTAAATAATGCCGCTGCAATGGGTGGAATTAAGGCCCCGCCGACAATCGACATAATGATTAACGAGGATGCTAATTTGCTCCCTTCGCCTAAATCTTTACAGGCTAATGCAAAGATTGTTGGAAACATAATCGACTGGAAGAAATAGACCATCATGAGAGCAAATACGGCTAATACCCCCCCACCCAACATGGCAATGATCAAGGAAAGTACCGCTCCTATTGAATAAATGCCTAATATTTTGTTTGAAGCATGTTTACCCATGAAATAGGTTCCAATAAAGCGCCCAAACATAAATAGAACAAAAGCAAAAGAAGCATGAAAGCTAGCTATTTGGGTAGCTGACATGTCGGAAGTTGTTTGATAAATTTGTTGAACAATCCACATATTCGATTCTTTGGCCAAATCAATTTTTAAATCGACAAAATTACCCCAAAGCGAAACTTGAGCCCCTACATTACAAAACTGAGCAATAATACCTAATGTCAAATGTTTGTTCTTCAATAAACCAGCGATACTTATTTTAGACGAATCCACCACTTCTTTCGTCTTAGCCCCTACTTCTGGCATTTTAGTAATCGCAAATAACACCGCAACAAAAGCAACAATCGCCCCAATAATTAAATAAGGCATTTGTACCGAACTTGCTTGGGATATTCGGATCGCCTCTGCCTCAGCAGCAGGAAGCGCATTAATCATTTCACGCGTGTATTCTTTGTCTGAAAAGATAAAAAATCCTCCGATAACTGGCCCTAAAATAATACTAATTCCATTAAAAGATTGCGCTAAATTAAGGCGAAAATCTCCTTTTTTAGGATCTCCTAGCACAGTAACATAGAGATTGGCTGCCGTTTCCAAAAATGCAATACCACTAGCAATTAAAAATAAGGCAGCTAAGAAAAAGGAATACATACGCACCTCGGCGGCGGGATAAAAAAGAAACGCGCCAGCTGCATATAGAATAAGTCCTAAT
>CANHCG010000135.1 GCA_947459055.1 Cytophagaceae bacterium
ATTACTTATCGCCGTGGCCGCATTAGGCTATTTTGTTGATGTATATGACCTCATTCTTTTCTCCGTTGTCAGAAATCCCAGTTTAAAAAGTTTAGGCTTATCTGGCGCTGAATTGCTGGATCAGGGTTTAAACTTAATGAATATTCAAATGGGCGGCATGCTCATCGGGGGCATATTATGGGGAATATATGGCGATAAAAAAGGACGTAAATCCGTATTATTTGGCTCTATTTTAATGTATTCCATTGCGAATGCCTTAAATGGTTTTGTCACCGACATGAATACCTATGCTATTCTACGTTTCATCGCGGGTATCGGTTTGGCCGGAGAATTGGGTGCCGGTATAACCTTGGTGAATGAAACCTTGCCTCCTTCAAAACGGGGTATTGGAACGTTAATCATTGCCGGAATTGGGGCATCTGGGGCTATTGTGGCGCCCATTATTTCGAATTTAAGTCCGGATCCGGAATGGTGGAGAACTTGCTATTTCATTGGTGGAGGCATGGGCTTGGCCTTATTGCTTTTACGTTTAGGCACCTTTGAATCAGCGATGTATAAGGACCTAGGACATGACGTTAAACGGGGTAATTTCTTTCAATTATTTTCGAATGTGCCCACCTTTAAAAAGTACCTGTATTGTATTTTTATGGGTTTGCCGATCTGGTATATCATTGGAATTTTGGTTTTTGCTTCCCCCGAAATCACGCAGTCCTTCGGCATTGATGGTCAAATTAGTGGGGGAGATGCTATTATGTATTGTTATTTAGGTCTGACTTTTGGGGATTTTGCGAGCGGGGCCTTGAGCCAAGTGCTGAAAAGTCGGAACAAGGCCGTCCTCATCTATTTAGTACTTGTCAGTTTTCTCTGTGTCTATTTTCTCTATTTCCTTTCCAATATCACCGTAGCTTTTGGGCATGTTATCATTACGGCCTTAGGTTTTTTCGGGGGCTATTGGGCGGTATTTTTAACGAGTTCGTCGGAGCAATTCGGAACCAATTTGCGGATGACGGTCACGACCACGGTGCCCAATTTTGTCCGAGGCGCCCTGATTCCTATAACGCTCGTATTTAAGGCCCTAATTCCTCATGTGGGATTGATTCATTCGGCGGCGATTGTGGGAGCGGTGTGTTTTACATTAGCGATTTATTCCGTGACTCAGTTGAAGGAGACCTATGGAAAATCTCTAGATTTCGTTGAATAATGGCCCTTATTTCCAAGAAGAAGACACTTTATCGGATTAATAACCAGTTGCGCCGCTACTTGCATAAGTACAATCGGGAACATCCGATGCACATTAGTTATACGGATTTATTGCGCTACGATAATTCGATCACGCTTTTTGACAAGAATGGAATCGATACGCTTTGGGAAACGGTTTTTTATTCGCCGGGCGACCAGGACGAGGTGTATGAAAACCTCAAACAAATTTATGCAGATTTAAAAACAGATGGGAACGAGGAGGTGATTAAACATTTAGTCATCGACCGGGTGGATTATTGTACCTATGGAAATACGCATCCCTTTCGGATTCGGATTGTCAACCGAGTGAATGATAATTTTGATTATTTCTACATCAAAATCGCCGATGCATCCCGCGTATATGGGCTAGAATTGGAGCATATTTTATCGCCTAATCGGATTAATTATGTCACGCATGAAAACACCCTGGTGGAAGAACATATCGCTGGGGTTCCGGGTGATATTTTTTTAAATCAAGATTTGGAGCAAGATTTAGAATCCCCGATTCGTTTGGCGAAGGAATTTGTGAAGTTTAATGAGCGCTGTTTGGTCCAATTGCTCGGCGATATGCATAGCGCGAATTATGTCGTGATTACGACGCCAGATTTTGAAGAGATTTATTACCGGATTCGTCCGATTGATTTCGACCAACAATGCTACGAGGGAAAAAAATCCGTTTACTTACCTCAATATTTCAAGCAAAATAATGCACTCATTGAATTGGGAATGAAGTATATGACACCGGAATCGGTTTGGCAATATCAAATCGAGGAACGTTCCATGATTGCGAGCCGTTTGAAATCAGAAAGCCAACGCGTTTATGATTTAATGCAAGTGATGGCGAAAGACGAAATCGCACCTGAGGAAAATGTGACACAATTAAAAAATGAACTAGCTAAACATTACCAGGATGATCGTTTTTTAGCCTGTCAAACCATGGGTGAAATCGTATGGCATAGCCTAGAACTCGTGATGCGGCATTAATTTTTGCGTAAAACGCTAAATGCCATAATGCCGTAAGAAACCATCATCGATAAACCACCTAGTGGAGCGACCGCCCCCCAAATTGTTTGTTGGGTGATGCAAATTAAATAGAGCGAACCCGAAAAGATCAAGGTGCCAAAAAATTGGAAATATGCAGCTGTTTTAAGGGTTTTTGTTGTCGCCATGGTCTGCCAAACGCCCAAAATCAATAAAACAATGCCGCCATACATTTGGTAGCGCGCGGCGGTTTCGAAGGTATCTAAACGATTGATTTCACGTAAATAATCCTTCCAGGCATGTGCTCCGAAAGCCCCGAGGGCCACAGATAAGCCTGCTAATAGGGAACCCGTAAACAGCGCAAATTTTTTCATAAGGAAGGATATAAAAAAAGCCTTGAATCAAGGCTTTTTCAGTTAAGAGGCTAATGTAACCTTTAAATCATTTAGTTTTCGTTTGATGGAGTCATCGACTTGTTGGTCACCTACCCGAAGGATAAATCCTCCTATCAATGATTCATCAATCGTTTCCGTTAATTCCACTTCTTTACCAGAAAACTCTTTCACGATGGCAGTAACCTTAGCTTTTTGATCAGCTGTTAAGGCACTTGCGCTTGTGATTTGTGCTTTTTGAATGCCTTTGTAATCCGTGTACAAGGAAATAAATTCTGTAGCTACAGCAGGCAAAATACTTTCTCTATTCTTGTTTGTGATGATCACAAAAATGGAATAGGTTACTTCATTGAATATTTTTTTGAATAATTTATTCAAGATGGCCAATTTCGTATGGTGCTTTATGATTGGGCTTTTCAACGCAAGCACGAGTTCCTTACTTCCTTGACAAGTTTCTTTGAAACTCAACATATCCTGATAAACGACTTCCACCACTTTTTTCTCAACTGCGAAGTCAAGCAGGGATTTTGCATATCGATGGGCAACAATTAATTCAGACATTTTTTTAAATTTTATTGCTCAATGACTACAATTTCACATCAGCGATCCACTCAGAAACTAATTTTTCCTGAGCTGCTTTATCTTTCAATTGATTTTTCAATACTTTTTCAGCCAAATCCAATGACAAGCTTGCCGCCTCCTTGCGAATGGCCGCTACCGCCGCTACCTTTTCTTGTTCGAAAGCCACACGTGCCTTTTCGATTTCTTGAGCCGCTGCTGTTTGCGCATCTAATTTTGCTTGAGAAATCATCGCATCGGCTGCTTCTTTCGCTTGCTTGATTAATGCATCGCGATCTGCGCGTGCTGAATTGATTAATTGCTCATTGCCCGCTTTTAACTCAGCCATTTCTTGGCGCGTTGTTTCGGATAATTTGATCGCATCATCGATGGATTGCTCGCGCTCATCTAAGGATTGAATGATAGGCTTCCATGCAAATTTGGCCAATAGGAAAAACAAAATTCCAAATACCAATAATTGCCAAAATATTAAACCAAAGTCTGGGGTAATTAACTCCATAGCTTATTTTTATTTTAAATTATTTTCAAGGGTAAAAACGCAATTTGGCACCTAGCGTAACCAAATTGCGTTTCAATTTTTTTGAGTTTGAGTCCAAAGCTAACCTTTGGGAAACTCGGTTGGTTTTCTTATTTCAAAGTTACCAACAAACAAATTACAGCTGCGAAAAGAGCAACCGCCTCAACGAAGGCAGCTACGATCAACATCGCACCTTGAATTTTTCCAGACGCTTCTGGTTGACGAGCGATAGCTTCCATGGCAGAACCACCAATGTTACCGATACCAACACCAGCACCAATAGCAGCTAAACCAGCTCCAATACCTGCAAGACCAAGACCTACAGAAACTTCTAATAAAATCGATAAAATAGACATACGATTTGGGTTTATATAAAAAAAATAATTTACAAATTAATGGTGATGCTCTTCGACCGCCGCACCAATGTAAGTCGAAACCAACATGGTGAAAATGTACGCTTGAATCACCGCAACAATCATCTCAATCACATTCATGAACAACGAAAACGGTACTACCGCCACCCCTAAGGCCGCATTCTCAAAAATGAAAATCAAGGATACTAAACTCAATAAAATAATGTGGCCCGCCGTAATGTTTGCAAATAACCGAACCATCAACGAAAAAGGCTTCATGAAAACACCCACGATTTCTACCGGGGTTAAAATCACCAACATCCACTTCGGAACACCCGGCATCGCAAAAATATGCAACCAATAATTCTTCTTTCCATTCAAATTCGTAATCACAAACGCAATCACCGCCAATACCAATGTTACCGCAATATTCCCCGTCACATTCGCACCCCCTGGAATCAAACCTAACATATTGTTAAACCAAATAAAGAAAAACACCGTCAATAAATATGGCATAAACCGACGATAATGCTTCTCCCCAATATTCGTCTTCGCAATCTCATCCCGCACAAAAATAATGACTGGCTCGAATAAAGACTGAACGCCCTTGGGTGCACGATGCGGATTTTCTTGGTATTTCTTACCAATTCCGATGAAAATGCTCAACAATAAAACCGCTGAAATCAATAAGGAAGCCACATTTTTCGTAATCGAGAAATCATACACATGTTCTCCATTTTCAGCATGGATTTTTCCATGCTCCAAAACCAAGCCTTGGTACGCGACTTCTTCATGATGCTCATTTTTAAAGTTCGATGAAGAAAAAACCAATAAACCCTGCGAAGGTGAGTATACAATGCAAGGCAATGGCAAAGTTACATGCGTATGTCCGATGGTGAAAAAATGCCATTCGTGCTCATCAGCAATGTGATGCATGATTAATTTACCTGGATCGAATTTTTCTGTTGCTGCTGCCTCATGACCCGCTTCCGCAGGGGCAGTTGCCTGTGCGGATTCAGCGACAACAGGTGTTCCCTGTACCGAATCCGTGCTTTGTGTTTCATTTGCCCAAAGGCTAAGACTTGAAAAACTGAATAACAATCCAAGGATTATATTTGAAAAATACATTTTTTTAAAAAAAGTCTTAATCGGCATCTGTTCTATCGCTTAAAAATAAAATGGGTATTAATTTTTGCTAATTCCTTGATTAACTGAAAATTGTGCAGAAAAATTCGAAAAAAATTCTCGGGTTTTTCTAAAAACGTCGCAAGTTACGAAGCAAACCAAATATTTCAAAATAAGAACTACATAAATAGAGTACAAAAAAGTTGCCAACGAACAAATAAATTTCCGGTGTATGGGAATATGCAAAAAATGCGATAAACAGGATGCTGAAAATAAAGCGTATAGTAAAAGATACTGTTTGAATTTGAACGAATTTTTCCCCCTCATTTTTTTGACCTAATTGGGCTAAACTTAAGGTCAAATAGGATTGAAAGGCTAGAAAAACAAATATAAATGCAATGTCTGGGTGAAGCCAAGAAGTAAAGCCGATTTGCTTCAGCAAAAAAATTAACAGCGCCACGCCCGCATAATAACTGATTAGTTTTATCATGGGACAAATATC
>CANHCG010000136.1 GCA_947459055.1 Cytophagaceae bacterium
GGCCTGCCATTGCGGCTGTTGCCGCCTTAATCATAAACTCCCTTCGAGAATTCATGGATTCGTTCTTTTTCATAGGTATAGGTTTTTGATGCTGTAATTTATTTTATTTTTTTTATTGTTAGGTGAATCGCCTCCATGATTTTTTCTTCAATGCCCTTTTCAAATGGCCCTGGCATACCATAATAGATCATACTCGAATCTGCCTCATAGCCTCCTTCCTGCAAAACGCGTTCGGAAGGTATGTAACACATGACTTCGTTACTGTAGCCGGCAACAAAAATATTTTTGTCCGGAAATTTTTTTTTAGTCCTCAGCGAATAATCTACCACCACTTCGCCACCTAAAGCAATGACTCTGAATTCATTGCCCAACCGGATACCTTGAACCGGATATTGATAATAGTCGGTATTCCAACCTTTATTATAGGCTTCTAGCATTAATTTAGCCCTGCGTTGGATAAATTTATCCGAACTCTGCAGGTCTTTTTGATAATCAGCCGCCGGAACTTTTTTGAACTTCAATGGGATAAAACTAAAATAGGATTGAATCTCATTTTTGATGGGCTTTAAGGTACTTGAATGGACCAAATTGACCACCTGGTCCCCCAGGCTATTTCCGTGTTTTTGAGCTAGCTCCACAGTCCCGCGGGGTTCTGGATTTTGATCGCCAGCACAACCTAACATAAAAAATGCCGTGGCCGTGGGGATTTTTTTCTCGATATCTAATTGTGCAAATCCGGCATAATCCCCATTGATTAAATAATTGTTTCCCATCAAAGTCGTATTATGACAAGCATAGCCAAACAAAACCCCTTTAATTTCACCTGCAGAATTCATGATTTTTAAAACGGGAACATCATGATCGATAGGTCCAGGTAGGGATAATCCATTCTTTTGTGCGGCCAACGCTCTCCGGTTGATGGCAAAGTCGGCCGACGTATGTCCAACAAATACTTGCATCGGTTCTTGATTCGCATAAGCATCGGTAATTACCTGGATTAATTTATCCACTAAAACTTGGGTGTATGCTGAAACGATTTTTTGGTCTTGTGGGCTATACTCTGCAATGACGCTTAAGGACGGCCAAATCATGGGTCCAGAATGCGTATGGGAGGAATTAAATAGGAGTTGGCGCCGCTCAATCCCCAATTTTTCCTTTACTTTTTCTGCGACCTCTGTCGATACTTGGTGCGAAAGGCCCAATAAATCAGTGGTCACCAGAATCATTTTTTCGTTTTTATTCGATAGCACAAGTGCTTTTGCCCACAAATCGTGCAGTACGCCTTCCGCTGGCTTATCTCGATTCGCATAGCCTGTCAAGAAGGCGGTTGATGTGGGCGTGATGTTAATTTTGGCGATACCCACTTGCATCGCTGTTTGCGAAAAACAGGTGGTCATTGTGGCCAAATAAACAAACAATACAAACCTTATTTTCATGGGAACAAATTTATCTTGATTAAATCGGTGATTATTTTCCCATTTCGATTGACCCGAGCGAGGGTGTAGACATTTTTCGCTGTATCCACGGAAATGGAATTAACATATAGGGGCCTTTCCCCATTTTCATAAAAGATGGGTCCGTGATCTTGGTAGGTATTTGTGGGAATTTCGTAGGTAATTAAATGCAAATTTTCCAATCCTTTCGCTGCGCCTTTGGCGATGGATTTTTCTCCTTCGATTCTTTTTCCGTTTTCAAAAATAGGGCCTCCCGTTAAGTAATAGATGGTTTTTCCGTCGGGGCCTAAGGTAAACCCTAAATAGCCATAACTGAATTGATCGAAAAACCCTGATTTTTTGGAAGGCAAGGAGGTGATTCGGTCGACAATTTCTACCGTTTGTGCCTTTGGGTCAAACTTAAATAAATAACCCGAGTTACCGTGAACACCATAGGCGACCTGTTCAGGGGCATACCAAAATATTTGTCGCCAGTGATATCCCATCGTTCCCGGTAAGCTAGGCTCATATTTTCCGAAATAATCCAAACGTAAATGGGCGTTCGATAGTCGATGGATTTTTAATTCCATCGGGTCCACATAAAAGATATCTCCTTCGATGGTGGTCCAGTAACAATAGCCGGTATCCTCATCGACTACTAAGGATCGGCATAAGGAACGAAAATCATCGCCTGGCGTCCCAGCCTCCCCATTGCCAGAAATTTTTCCTAAAAGCGTTAGCTTTTTGTCCTTCACTTGGTAAGTGAAAAATTGTCCAGTAGGCCAAGTTATCCCAAACATATTTCCCCGCTGTGTATCCATGCACATGCTAACGACACCTTCGCCATCGGGGATCATGGACAAATCTTCAAAGGTTTCATTACCTAAATCATAGGAAAGAATATGCCCGCCGGGATATAAATCAAATCCATCGGGTGCTTGTTCGGGTAGGCGATCCATGCCGTCGATGAGTTGATAATACCCCACATGCGTGGCAAAGTAAAGCTTCTGTTGGTATTCATAAAAAAGCACATGGCTTTTGCCTTGCGCGATGCATTTTTTGTCTGACTGCCCACAGATGACATTCAGGTCACCCAGGTGTTTTATTTCTTCAGAGGAAGGATTAAATCGAAACATTTGGCCACCTACATCTAATTTATCAGATGATAATACATAATATAAGCGACCATCGCTGGCCATCGACATGGCATTATAGGTATCATGGGCGTCTGGAAAACCAGAATCAAAGCAACGGGCAATTAAGGGGCTATTGGGATTTCTCATGAAAGCTTTTTCTTAATTTCATCGGCATGGGTATGAATCCGTTGAATCGCTTGAAAAATCAATTCCATCTCATTTTTTGAACCTAAAAGCATGTTTTGAGTAAACCAAACTGCCTCATTACATAATTGATCATTCAGGGGGCATTGGTTTTGCTCCATATAGGCCGCGTAGTTCAGTTCCTTTGAAGTATACATTTTTTGATAATTAACGGATTCAAAGGTATGTTTTAAAAACGGTTGGGTATTTAAGGCCGTGTATCCGCCCATGCAAGGAACCCCCTCTGCATCGAGCGCTTTCAAAAATTGGGCTCTTGTCAAGCCTTTAAATGCTGCTTGGTCATATCTAAATGGATATAAATGGTAAGCTGCTTTGGTAACTTCCGGGTATAAACGCAACACATGTATGCCGGGAATGGTTTTTAATAAGGATGTTAAATAAGCGGCATTTTGATTTCTCGTTTCTGTTTGCGCTTCCAAACGGGTTAATTGGGCTAATCCAATCGCCGCTTGATACTCTGAAAATCTCAATTTGTTTGCTTGCATTTGACTCCCAGCGGTTACAGATCCGGTAGCGATGCCATAGGGTAAACCTAAATTATGGTAGGAATAACAGGCATCCATGAATGCATCATCATCGCTGATAATGGCGCCGCCTTCGCCGATGGCTATATTTTTCGAGTTTTGAAAGCTGTAGCAACCAGCTTTGCCGAAGGTCCCCACTTTTTGATGATTGATTTCAGCTAATGGGGCCTGGCAGGTATCTTCGATCACGTCCAACTTATGTTTTTTAGCTATGTCCATGATGCGAATCATATCAGAAGGTAGTCCTAAAATATGAACAGGCATGATGGCTTTTGTGCGTCGGGTGATTTTAGCTTCTATTTTCGAAGGGTCCATTTGAAAGGTCGTCGGATCCACATCTACGAAAATAGGAATGGCGCCATTGGCTAAAATGGATTGGATGGTCGCGATGAATGTATAAGGAGTCACGATCACTTCATCGCCAGCGTTTATTTTCGATTGATGAAGGGCAATGATGAGGGCGTTTGTTCCATTCACGACTGTCATACATCTTTTTGAGCCAATTAATTGGGCCCAAGCCTGTTCGAATTGAATGACAGTTTTTGACCTAGACCAAACCCCACTGCGCATGACGTCAAGAAGCAATTTTTCGTCTTTTTCAGGCTCCCAAATAGGCCATTTGATCCATTGGGCTGGGTTTATGGTTTTTTCGCCACCTAAAATAAAGGGCTTGTTGGTATTTTTTGAGATACTCGTAAACGTGGATTTTGAAATAATTCCAGCATGCAGACTGAGAAAAGAAGCATTTTTAATGAAATTTCTTCGGTTCGTGTTTTTCATAGGATACGATTCTTTTTACAAAAAAATAATCGAAATATGGTTTAGTTAATTTTAATCATACGAATTTGAATTCAATAATAATGGATTTACTAATTATTATTTCATAAAATAAATTTATTCTTATTTTATAAATATTTATTGGAAAAATATTGTGTTTAAATGTTCAAATTGATTTACATTTGACGTTACAATTTTAAATATCACCAAAACAACTTACACATGAAAAAAATTTACCTTGGCAAAATTTTGCTGCTCTTGGTATGTCTTGTCTCCATGTCTTGGAGTGCAATGGCACAATCCCAAACCATTTCCGGTAAGGTTACCGATGAAAAAGGAGAGGCATTAGTAGGAGTAAACATCTTACTTAAGGAGTCCAACAAAGGAACAAGTACGAATGTTGATGGAAAGTTCAGCATTGCGGTTCCTGGCGCTAAAAGTCAATTAGTGTTTACTTCAGTGGGTTTTGATACCAAAACCATTACAGTGGGTAATCAGTCGGTTATCAATGTCGTATTGACTGGAAATGCACAAGATTTATCTGAAGTTGTCGTAATCGGTTACGGTACGCAACGGAAATCAGATTTAACAGGTGCTGTTAGTTCCATCAAGACAGATCAATTATTAGAGCGTCCCGCATCTTCATTAAACCAAGCTTTGGCTGGTCGTATGGCAGGTGTTCAGGTGAACAACAACTCAGGTCGTCCAGGTGGTCGTACCACAGTTCGTGTTCGTGGATTTAGCTCGATTAACTCGTCAAACAATCCATTATATGTGGTGGATGGTGTGATGCTTCCTCAAGGAACGTTGAATCAGTTTACCAATGCGATTGACTATTTGAATCCAAATGATATCGTTTCGGTAGAGGTATTGAAAGATGCTTCTTCGACCGCTATTTATGGAGCTCGTGGAGCGAATGGTGTTATTTTGGTGACTACAAAAAAAGGTCAATCGGGTGAAGGTACAGTTACTTACAACACAGATTTCAGTGTGAACGTAACAGGTCCTAACAAGCCAGAAGTATTAAATGCGAAGCAATACTTAGCAGTAGAAGATTTAGCTTGGAAAAACATGGAGAAATATGATCCTGCTGGCTGGAAAGCTGGTAAGTGGGCTGCATATGATCCTCGTATTCGTCGTGCGAATTACAGCAAGTTATTCCCAGGTGTATTTGATTCAAACTTGAATCCTTTATATGACACGGATTGGTTTAATGAGTCTACTCAAGCTAAATTATCTCAAAACCACCAATTAGGATTCAGTGGCGGTAATAACCGGACGCAGTATTCATTCTCGATTGGTTATCGCGATGATCAAGGTTTAGTTAAAACAACCTATTCTACTCGTTATTCAAGTCGTTTTACGATCGATGATCAAATTAAGTCTTGGTTGAAAGTAGGAGGTACATTAGCTTACAACAATCAATCAGAGCGTTTATCTGATGTGAATGATGCTGTTTCACGTCAAATCGTAGAAGATTTTCCTTATTTGCCTGTAACATACGCGGATGGTACTTATGCTAACAACCGTGATTTTCCTTTTGCTGAAGGAACATTCAGTTCAGTTCACCGTTTAATGGGACGTCAGTTTATTTTGAATAC
>CANHCG010000137.1 GCA_947459055.1 Cytophagaceae bacterium
AAATTAATGGGTGGCGTTCCGGGTGTAAAACCGGCCAAGGTGCTCATTTTAGGGGGAGGTGTCGTAGGTACCCAAGCCGCCAAAATGGCCGCAGGTTTAGGCGCCCAAGTAGTGATTTTTGATACCAATTTAGCTCGCTTACGTTATTTGACCGATGTGGTTCCTGCCAATGTACAAACGGAATATTCAACCCAGCATGCCATTGAAGCTCATTTATCCTCCGCCGATTTAATCATAGGCGCCGTACTTTTGCATGGTGCCAAAGCCCCGCATTTGATTAAAAAAGAACATTTAAGTCGTATGGAGCCAGGTACGGTGTTAGTTGATGTGGCGGTGGACCAAGGCGGATGTATTGAAACTTGCCATCCAACTACCCACGAAAATCCAGTTTTTGAAGTCGATGGAATTCTTCATTATTGCGTAGCAAATATGCCTGGCGCTGTGCCACAAACTTCGACCATGGCATTAACCCAAACTACTTTGCCATATGCCTTACAAATTGCTAATTTAGGCTGGGAAAAGGCATGTCAACAAAATGATGCCCTCCAAAAAGGATTATCGATAAGCCAAGGGAAAATTTTGAAAGCAGAGATTGCTTAAATAGTTTATCAATCTTTGTCAATTCTTTTCAAGTGGCTAGGTTTAATTCTCCCAAAATCGAAGGCCTTTCGCTTTGAACAATTCCATTTGTTGCAGTTTTATTTGCAAACGAAAATTTTCATCCATTAATTGGGCTTCTTCCAAGGTATTTTGCGCTTGGTCGATTTCCAATTGCTTAATCGTACCCTCCTTATATCTTGCCTCAGATAGTTTATATGCGTATTTTGCCTGTTCGATTACCTTTCCTTGCAAAGCTATTTTGTCTTGTAGATTCTTTAAATTGACTTCACCTTGTCGTACCTCATAGGCTAATTGCGTATTCTTTTCTTCTTTTAAATAGTTCACACGCTCTTGTTGGATTTTGGCAATGTTTTGTTGGTACAATGCCCGCTTGCCTGAATATATGGGTACGGTCAATTTAAGCCCAAGCATCGAATTTACCTTAAAATCCTCCGAAATTGGAGGTGTTTCTCCATTAATTCGGGGCAAATAACCATTCCGAATTCCGAGCGTCGCTATACCCGATAGGGTAGGACTGCTAGCCTTCGATTGAACATTGATTTCTTGTTCCAAAATCGCTTTTTCAGCTTCTAATTGTTTGAAACTTGGGTTGTTTTCAATTGAACCTTCGTTCTGTTGATTCAATGTCGCTGTATTCGTTAATTCCTTTTTTAATTCCTTTCCAGCCTGTGTCTCTAAAAAATCTGTTAATTTTTCGATCTGCGATTGGGTTTCGGACAACTTATTTTCATGGTTACTTACCTTAATCCGCCATCCCATAGCATCTAATTCAATGGCTTCGCCTAATTTAATTTGCTGTTCTACAATCGCTGCTTGGTCCTTTATTCGTTTTAATTCTGAAGTTTGGATGCTCAGCACATTTTTTAAATAGTGAATTTGATGGAAAATTGTGGCGATTTGATAGGCCATACCGAAGGCCATTACATCGATTTGAGATTGTGTTAATTTATTTTCCAAACGGATTTTTTCGATGTTTTGCGCATTTTTTCCCCAATCGTATAAGACTTGATTTGCAATAAAATTGGTGGCATAATTCATATTGGGCTGAAATTGTAAAACCGTTGATGCAGGTCCCGTAGCGAACGTTGCCTTTGATACCGGATCTACACGAGTGATGCCTGCTTCATAGGCGATCGTCGGATCTGCGTAAGATTTTTGAATTTGTGATTTTGTTTCGCCGACAGACAATAAAGTTTTTTGACCTTTTAGCGTAGGGGAATGATCTAAAACGTTTTTTACGATCGAGTTTAATTCTTGATTGATTTGAGCAAGACCTTGAAAATTAATGGTAAATAAAATTAGGTAGATGTATTTTTTCATAAGATTAATGGGCTTCTTCGTTGGCTTTGGCTAGTTTGGCCACGTCAACATTAGTTTTTTTAGGCGATTTTATTAAAAAAACAAATGGGAAAATGAGGATAAATATGATGGACACTAACCTGAATGTATCTAAATAAGCCAAATAATAGGCTTGTTTCGTGACCATCAAGTCGATTTGCTTATAAGCGATATTGCCTGATTCGATGAGTTGACCTGTTTTTTGGGCCATTGTTTGGCTTAAACCTTGCCACCTTTGTTGGAATAGTGGATTCTCTGCCGTGATGTTACTTAAAAGATCTGAGCGATGCTGCGCTGCGCGAGTGGTGGCATAGTTATTAGCAACGGCGATTCCAAAGGCTCCACCGAGTTGGCGGATCATATTCGTCAACGAAATACCTGCCGCATATTCATTCGGTTTTAATCCAGCCACGGCTTGATTAATTAAGGGCATTTGCAAAAAGGAAACACCAATCACGCGGAGCATTTGCATCGGAAAAAAGTCCCATCGCCCCATGTCGCTTGTCGATTCGCCCCCAATAAATCCGAAAACTATGTAAATCAAAATTCCTGCAATCATAAAGGGGAGGGGTTTTCCACCTTTAGACAAATATCTCCCAATCATCGGGAATAAAAATACACCTAAAAAGGTTGGTACCATGAGCGATAAACCCGTTTCAGTAGGCGTGAGTCCATTGATTCGTTGGACCATAATCGGATAAACAAATACAGAAGTAAACAAGCCAAATCCCCCGACTAAGGTAAAAATGGAACTCATGGTAAAGGTTTGGTTCTTGAAAATTTTGAGGTTAACAACTGGTTGTTCTATGTTAATTTCTCGATAAATAAATGCCGCCAAGCCAGTCACGAATAGGAATGCACAAATGTTGATTAATTTGGAATCGAACCAACCTTCGGATTCGCCTTTTTCCAACATAAACTGTAAAGCACCTACCGTAACCATCAAGAAAATGATGCCAAGATAATCGATTTCCATATTTCGGCGATTCGCCCCTTCGCCTTCCTTTCGATCAATATAAACCACTGTTAAAATAACTGCAATGATACAGATTGGAATATTTACTAAAAAGATATCTGACCAATGAAAATTATCTACTAAATAACCGCCTAAAACAGGTCCTAGGGATGGACCTAAAATGATTCCCATACCGAAAAACCCGGAGGCCATGGGTCGATCTTCGGGTTCAAAGGCATCAAACAAAATTGCTTGAGAGGTTGACAACAATGCCCCGCCACCAATTCCCTGAATAAAGCGCCAAAAAACCAATTCCCATAAACTTTCACTCATGCCACAGAAATAGGAGGCAATACCGAAAAGAATCATAGAACCTAAATAGTAATTTTTCCGACCGAAATATTCACCCAAAAAGCCAGTCATTGGGATAATGATCACATTTGCAATCGCATAACTGGTGATGACCCATGCGATGTCCTCGATAGTTGCCCCCAAGGCTCCTGAAATTTGATTCAATGCCACATTGACAATTGTTGTGTCCAACAATTCCATCA
This sequence comes from Cytophagaceae bacterium, assembly GCA_947459055.1. Lineage (GTDB taxonomy): Bacteria > Bacteroidota > Bacteroidia > Cytophagales > Spirosomataceae > Aquirufa. The sequence goes on from CANHCG010000137.1 coordinate 3,469, forward strand.
CCGCCGCCGTGATGGTGGTGATCACAATAATAAATTTAGCAAAACCTTGCGGACGCGTCATAGACCTAGTTTAATGGAATGGAAACTTCCAAGGATAAACCTGCACGTAAAAAGGATTTGTATTTTTCTATATGCTCGATCGAGATTTTGACAGGTACCCGTTGCGTCACTTTCACAAAATTCCCGGAAGCATTGTCAGGAGGCAATAAAGAGGTTTTCGCCCCTGTCGATTCCGAAATCGAGATAATTTTACCTTTGATCTCTTCATTAGGATATGCGTCAATCGTCAAATTAGCCACCATGCCAGGTTTCAATTGCCTAACTTGTGTTTCCTTGAAATTAGCAATTACCCAAAAACTACGTTGATCCACCACGGTCATTAGGGGTTGCGATACCTGAATGAATTGTCCCGGTTCGATTGATTTTTTTCCTATTTTACCCGTCGCTGGAGCTAGAATGGTGAAATAGCTTAGCTTTAATTTTTGTTGGGCTATTTTTACTTCCTTGTTTTTAACCATGTTTTCAGCCCGCTTAGTTGCATTTTCCAAGATGGCTAATTTGGATTTACTACTGTTTAATTCATCGATAGAGCCAAAATATTTGATATTAGCTAATTCCATTTGATCGTTGCCTTCAATCCATTGTTGATGTGTAATCGCCTTTACTTTTTCTAATTCAGTGTTTCTTAACACATCACGCTCCGATTTCGTTTTTAGATAAGCGGCTGTTTTGACCTGAGCTTGTTGGGCTTGAATACTTTTTTGAAGACTCGCCATATTCGCCCGAGCCGCTGCTACATCAATACTAGCTTGTTCAAGATCTACCTCCAATTCAGATAAGGCTAATTTTGCTTCCTCTGAATCGATTTCGACTAACACATCTCCTTTCCTCACATCCTCATAATCATGTACATGGACAGATTTAACAAATCCGCCTACGCGTGGTAAAATTGGCACAAAATAAGTCTCAATTTGTGCATTATCCGTTTCCTCATGTGTAGTCGCATAGCGGTATTTTGTGATGCCAAGATAAGCACCAATCAAAATTACAATGGCTAAAATTATCTTAGGTAAGTTTTTTTTTGGCGTTGCCGTGTTGGTCATATCAATTGATTAAGGTGTAAATCTACAAATTTATTTTTTAAGTCAACTTGGTTGACTATTATTTTTGTAATACTTTTGCGATATGCTTGAAACTTCTATGGATTCGCATTTATTTCTTTCTCGTCAATTTGGGCGTTCTTATCGTGTGATTAAATCTTTAAATGCTCGTTATTTAGCTGAATTAGGTTATAATGATTTTAAAATTGGGCATTGTATGGTGATGTTGAATTTGGAATCGCAAGGAATTACCGCCGCGGAAATTGCTAAAAAAGTCAAGGTGTCTAAACAAGCGATGAGTAAATTGATTCAAGAATTAATTGAAAAGGGATTTGTGCTCACGGTCAAACATCCACAGGACCATCGGGCTACCCTGATTCGCTCTACGGAAGAAGGTTTGAAATTTTTAGAGGCTTTAATGATTTGTCGAATAAAGGTAGAAACGGAAATGAGTCAAGTGATTGGTGACGAAAAATTAAGCCAATTGCACCTTATCTTACGTGAAATTCTAGAACATTACGAGCATGTAGCTGGTATGGATTTACAAAATGAATCCATTGCTCAAACTAAGCTTAAGTAAAAAAACGTTCATGGAAGTTGACTAAAAATAACTCATGACTCGCCCTCGTGACCGCGGTATACAACCAACGAATGTATTCTGCATCCACCTGATCCTCTTTTAAATAGCCTTGATCAATAAAAACAGCCTTCCATTGGCCACCCTGCGACTTGTGCGTCGTAAGGGCATAGGCGAATTTCACCTGTAAGGCATTCAAAAAAGGATCTTTCCGGATGGCCTCCATGCGATCTTTTTTCTTGGTAATGTGGGCATAATCGTCACAAACCGAGTCGTATAGTTTTTTATTTGCCTCTTTTCCCAAGGCTGATTCAGGCGAATGCAATGTGTCCAACATGATTTTTGCCTCTATGTCTGAATGTTCCTCATAATCACATAGCCGCAGGCTAACATTCAAAAACCGCATCCCGTGCATTTCTTCTTCTTTTTTAATGCGCATGATCTCAACAAAATCGCCATTCGCCAAAAATCCCGCCGGACTATCTTCATCAAGCCAA
>CANHCG010000138.1 GCA_947459055.1 Cytophagaceae bacterium
AAATTCTTGCTGTAGACCGCGCGCATCCATTCGGCAAACCAAGTGGCCATGGCTAAATTTTCGTTCATCGCCTTGTCTAAGGCCCAAGAAATATTGCCTTCACTACTCATGGCTAAATGTTGGGCTTTATCGGCTTCAATTTGCGTCTGTTTGACCAAATAATCAGCTAACGCATCTTCCTCGACCGTCCCTACTTGAATGCGTTGGGTTCTTGATATGATGGTGGTTAATAATTTTTGAGGGTCCGAACAGATTAATATAAATAGTGTAGAGCTGGGAGGTTCCTCCAGTGTTTTTAATAAAGCATTTCCAGAGGAGGCGTTTAAAGACTCTGCATTCCAAAGGAAAACGACTTTAAATGGTGCTTCAAAGGGTTTTAAGCTAATTTTTTGTAGAAGTTTTCGGGTTTCTTCCACGGGGATATTCCCTTGTCGATTCCCCTCGGCCCCTAGGTACACGAGCCAATCGGGCAATGTACGATAGGGAGATTCCAATAAAAATTTCCGCCATTCGGGTAAAAAGGCATCGGATTCGGCTTCTTTGACCTTTTTGGTGGTGATGGAAGGGAATACATATAAAAGGTCTGGATGGATTCCTTTATGAACTTTTTGGCAACTTGGACATTTTCCGCAAGCATCGTCCCCCTCCCGTTGTGTGCAAAACAAATAAGAAACGAAAGCTAGGGCTAGCGCTGTTTGGGCACCACCGACGGGACCTTGGAACAATTGTGCGTGAGCGATGTGCTGGTCTTGCACGGCGCGGCTCAATTGTTTTTTAACCAATTCCAATCCGGGAATATCCTGAAAACGCATGCCTGGGGGTTAATATTTTTGCGAAAACACTAATTTCGGAAAGATGCTTCCTCTTTCCAAATTTGATCGATTATTGCCTTTATATTTTTTGCTAAGACTTGTTTTTTTGTCGCGGCCCATGCACAGGCATTTTGGAAGGCTTTCTCATGTTTATATGGAGCAAAATCAGGAAATTCCCCCCATGTTAAGGAAGGAATGAATTTCGGCAAAAATGAACTGCTGCTGATGTTGCAATGGTTCCCAATGACTGTGCCTGTATTAAATTTGGTACCGATTCCTGTGGTGACAAAATCTCCCATGAGTACGCCGAAGGAATTTTTTCCTGTTTTTCTTGGTTTGCCAGTGGAATAATCAAAAAGAGAAATGGGGGCAAGGTCATTTCGGACGTTAGAACAGGTGCTGAGCGCGCCCCAGTTGGAATACGAACCGATGATCGAGGATCCCACATAACCCTCATGTGCTTTGTTGCTATATGGAAAGAACAGGGATGCGTTTATTTCGCCGCCGACTTTACATCCGATGCCGATCGTGGTATTTCCGCGAATTTTGGCGCCTAGGTTGGTAGAAGAATCCGCCAACATCGCGGCAGGGCCTTGAATTAGGGTTCCAATGGGCAAATGAACACCCTCGCCGATGTAAATGGGTCCTTGGCTAGCATCTAACATGGTGCCTCGGAGCTTGGCCGTCGGATGGATAAAGCAATTTTCAGGATGTAAAATTGTGTTTCCTTCGATTGTTAATCGATCGAGGTCGAAGGAGTTTGGTTTTATTTCTTCGTGGAGTAATTGGGCATTATATGTCAATAAATCCTCTGGGTATTCGATATACCTTGGGGCGAAAGCCAACATTTGTTTGGTTAATCCCTCCAATTCGGTTTTGGAGGATCGGTAGGCGATGAGTTGGCCGCCATACCAAAGACCTGTTTCGGGGCTTAAGTTTGTAAGAATATCCTTGATTTTAGGGTCAGGAAGAAGGGAGCCTAAAAGGTGTATATCAGCCGGAATATTCGTCCATTTATCTTGTATACGATTCAATCCAATGTACAATTCAGACAGGTTACGCAGATAGGTAAGCGGTCGGAGGTTTTTTAGGATTTTTTCGTCGTCAAAAAATAGGATCGAATGGCTCATGCTGCAAATTACAAAAAAAAGCCTCACCAAAAATAATGGAGAGGCTTTTGGTAGAAACGATAAGAAGGATTAGTTCTTTGCGTAACGCTTGTTAAATTTATCTACACGTCCTGTAGTATCTAATAACACATTTTTACCTGTGTAAAAAGGGTGTGATTGAGAGGAAACTTCAAGTTTAAATACTGGATATGTTTTTCCTTCGAATTCGGTTGTTTCTGTGGTAGGAGCGCAAGAACGAGTTAAAAACTTGTAATCGGCTGATAAATCGTGGAATACAACTTCTTTGTATTCTGGATGAATGTCTTTTTTCATGTTTTTTTAAATAAGGACGATTCCCTGCCGTCGCGTTGGTTTCAATAACTGGAATCGGTGGGAGTCGGATTCCTTTTAATGGGCCACAAAAGTAAAAATTAAATATTCTTCATCCAAGTTTTCCTCTAATAATTTTCCTGAAAATCACAAGTATTTTTTGGCTCAAAAAAAAGTAAAAATATTTATTTTGGTACTTTTCTAAGATGCACAAGGCCTAATGATTTGACTAGCCGTTAATTGAATATTATAATTTAAATAACACATTTTTTTAAGTGCTTTTTGCTCAAAAAAATGTTTGCAAGTGGGTCTGATTTTTTCTAATTTTACTGAGAAGGGAAAGGTTCTAAAGATTTCCCTTTTTACACACGAGTTTACAACATAATCCTATATAAAACACATGTACGTAATTAAAAGAGACGGTCGTCGCGAATCTGTCAAGTTTGACAAAATCACCGCCAGAATAGAGAAGCTTTGCTACAGCTTGGATCCATTCTTTGTCCAACCATTGGAGGTGGCAAGGAAAGTGATTTCGGGTTTGTATGATGGCGTGAAGACGACTGAATTGGATAATTTAGCGGCAGAGACTGCGGCGTCGCTGACGACAAAGCACCCGGATTATGCTGTTTTGGCTGCTAGGATAGCGATTTCTAATTTACATAAGAACACCTTGAAGTCTTTTTCGGCGACGATGAAGCGATTATATACTTACATCGATCCAAAGACAGGTCAAAATGCTTCCTTGCTTTCGAAGGAAGTATATGATGTAATTAAAAAGAATGCAGTGGAGTTGGATGAGGCGATTATTTATGACCGGGATTTTGGTTATGATTATTTTGGATTCAAGACGTTAGAGAAATCGTATTTATTGAAATTAGAAGGTCAGATTGCAGAGCGTCCGCAGCATATGTTGATGCGTGTGGCGGTTGGAATTCATGGCACGGATTTGCCGGCAGCGATTGAGACGTACAATCTATTATCAGAGCGTTGGTTTACTCACGCGACGCCGACTTTATTTAATGCTGGAACACCAAAGCCTCAAATGTCTTCTTGTTTCCTTTTGACGACTCAAGATGATTCTATTGAAGGGATTTATGATACCTTGAAGCAAACAGCGAAGATTTCTCAGTCGGCAGGGGGTATTGGTTTGAGTATTCATAACATTCGTGCGACGGGTTCTTATATCAAGGGTACTAATGGAACCTCGAATGGTATTATCCCAATGTTGCGCGTATTTAATGACACAGCACGTTATGTAGATCAAGGAGGAGGAAAACGCAAGGGTTCATTTGCGATTTACTTAGAGCCATGGCATGCGGATGTTTTTGAGTTTTTGGAATTAAAGAAGAATCACGGAAAAGAAGAAATGCGTGCGCGTGATTTGTTCTATGCTCTTTGGATTCCGGATTTATTCATGAAGCGTGTGGAAAGCAATGAAGAATGGTCTTTATTCTGCCCACATGAGTGTCCGGGTTTAGCGGATACGCATGGAGAGGCGTTTGAGGCTTTGTATCATTCGTATGAGGTGGCTGGAAAAGCACGCCAAGTCGTCAAAGCACAAGAATTGTGGTTTAAAATCTTGGAATCTCAAACCGAAACGGGTACACCGTATATGTTGTTCAAGGATCACGCGAACAACAAATCGAATCAAAAGAACTTAGGTACGATCAAATCTTCTAATTTATGTACGGAGATTATCGAATACACATCAAAAGATGAGGTAGCTGTTTGTAATTTGGCATCCTTAGCGCTTCCAAAATACGTTCGTGCCAATGAGCAAGGGGTGATGGAATTTGATCATACTCGACTATATGAAGTAACAAAAACGGCAACGAAGAATTTGAATAAAATCATCGATGTCAACTATTACCCGGTGCCAGAAGCGCGTAATTCGAATTTACGTCATCGCCCGATTGGTTTAGGAGTTCAAGGATTAGCGGATGTGTTCATCATGTTGCGCATGCCGTTTGAATCGGAAGAAGCTCAACAATTGAATAAGGATATTTTTGAAACCATTTATTATGCTTCGATGGAAGCTTCGATGGAATTAGCAATCAAGGAGGGCCCTTACTCGACTTGGGAAGGATCTCCTATTTCAAAAGGTATTTTCCAATTTGATATGTGGAACGTGACGCCTAGCTCAGGTCGTTGGAACTGGGAAGAAATGCGGGAGAAAGTAGTTACTCATGGGGTTCGTAATTCCTTGTTAGTAGCGCCGATGCCAACCGCCTCTACCTCACAAATTTTAGGTAACAACGAATGTTTCGAACCATATACGTCAAATATTTATGCACGACGTGTATTGTCAGGGGAATTTGCGGTAGTGAATAAGCACTTATTGAAAGACTTGATTAAGTTAGGTCTTTGGAATGAGTCGATGAAAAATAAATTGATCTCAGCGAATGGTTCTGTTCAAAATATTCCTGAAATCCCTCAAAACCTAAAAGATTTGTACAAAACGGTTTGGGAAATTAAGCAAAAAACCATTTTGGAAATGGCCGCCGATCGCGGAGCATATATCTGTCAATCGCAAAGTTTAAATATTCACATTCAGGATGTGAACTTTGGTAAATTGACATCCATGCACTTCCACGCCTGGAAATTAGGTTTGAAAACTGGTATGTATTACCTACGTACGAAAGCGGCGGCAGATGCGATTAAGTTCACCGTGGAGAAACAAGCTGAGGTGCAAATCGAACAAACAGCAGTGGTACGTGAAAGCGAAATGCAATACGCTGCCCATACGGCACAAGCAGCTGCCTCTTTCGGTACGGATGATGCACAAAACAGATCTGATATGGCTTGTTCCTTAGACAACCCTGAGGCTTGCGAAGCGTGTGGATCTTAATTAAGATGTTCAAAGTCAATACGCAAAATCACTTGATTGAAAAGTCAAGTGATTTTTGTGTTTAACGAACGGACCTAACATGACCAAAAAAGGAAAGCTTTTTATCATATTTTTTGCCTTAATGTGCTTAGGGTTATTCCTGAGGACCTATCATATTTCCAATTTTGGTTTGTTTGGAGATGAAAAGCAAAGTGTGCTCATAGCCGTAGGCAATACGAATTTTGGGGGCATGAGTAAACTGATGAATCCACCTGCGGTATTTAGCCCTGCGGATTATTGGGCGCCAAGGGGTATTCAGGCATGGTTTGATGCGGATGCCCGTGGAGATGTAAGCGGTAACAGCCTTGTACATGACATGATGCTAAAATTCGTGGCCAATGTGTTTGGAAAAGGAGATGGTACACTGCGGGGTGTTTCTGTTTTTTTTAATATGCTCACGTTATGGCTGCTTTTTTATTGGGCCCGCAGACAGAAAAAGCAAGAATTTTATTGGCCTTTGGGAATTTTGTTTCTAGCCGTGTTGGAGCCCTTTTTTGTA
>CANHCG010000139.1 GCA_947459055.1 Cytophagaceae bacterium
CTATATTTCTTCCTTAGCCCAATCACCACCGGCGCTTTCGCTGATTTCGGCGCGGCGATGAAAGATCCTGCGACACGATTATTAGCCGTTGAACATATTTCTGTGAATATTATTGCTGTGGTTTTAGCGACCATCAATAATGCCAAAAACAAAAAGGCAATTGCCGATGCGGCCAAGCATAAAAATGCCTTATTGTTTACCCTAGCAGCTTTGGTATTAATTTTAAGTCGTATTCCTTGGAGTCGTTTATTCGCATAAGGAATGGGTCAAAAATGTGTTTTTTTAGATCGAGACGGGGTTTTGAATGTAGACCGTGTCGATTATGTGTACCGATTACAAGAGTTTATTATTCCGCCCGGCGTGCCTGAAGCGCTACAAGCCTTAAAGCAAGCGGGTTATTTATTGATTGTGATTACCAACCAAAGTGGCATCGCCAAAGGAATCTACGAACGAAAAGACGTATATATGATTCATGAGGCGATCCAACAAGGAACCGGCGTAGTATTAGACGACCTATATTTTTGTCCCTACCACGAAAAATTTGATAGCCATTCGTTGACCCGCAAACCCGGATCTTTGTTGATCGAAAAAGCGGCAGCGAAATATGAGGTGGATATGTCGGCCTCCTTTATGGTCGGCGACCACGAACGAGACATCATCGCGGGAACTCGCGCTGGTCTGCGGACCATTCGCATCGCTCCAGCAGGAACTGAAACCCATGCGACGCATCTAGTGCCTGATTTACTAGCGGCGTCAACCCTAATTTTATCTGAATAAAGCCATGAAAAAAGTATATTTAAGCGATGCCGGCCCCAAAGTCTCACCGGCAATTTATGGATTTTGGCGCTGGGAAAAGGACGCGTCCCAAATGGAACAAATCGTTCATTTATGCCTTGAATTAGGTATAAATACATTCGATCATGCAGATCGCTACGGAGATTACACGTGCGAAAAGAGCTTTGGCGAGGTACTTTCCAAAGGCTCCATCAAGCGTTCCGATATCGTTTTATTTTCCAAATGCGGCGTAAGCCTCCCGAATCCAGCACGTCCTGATATTCGTGTAGCGCATGTTAATACCTCGGCGGCGCATATTCAGCAGTCGGTTGAAAATTCATTAAAAAATCTAAAAACAGATTACTTGGATGTGTTTTTATTGGATCAATTAGATCCCCTTTCCGACCTAGAATCTACCGCATTGACCTTAGAAAAACTAAAGAGTTCTGGCAAAGTGAAGAACATTGGGGTATCGAATTTTTCGGTGTATCAGCATCAATTGCTCGTGTCTTATTTAAATATTCCTGTGGTTTCTAATCACATCGACTTGAATTTATTGAACACCTCGTCACTTGACAACGGTGCGCTCGATTATATCAAACAAAAATACATGCGCCCCTTAGCTGTTTCGCCTTTAGCGGGTGGTCGAATTGAAAATGGAACGGATGAATTAGCGCTTCGAGTGCGTAAAAAATTGATCGAGATAGCAGAGAAATATGAAAGTAATTTGGAATCGATTGCGGTGGCTTGGTTGGTAAAATTAGGCGCCCTGCCATTAATCGGTACGCTGGAGGAAAAACGAATTCGGAATATTGTAAATTCCTTTTCGATCGTGTTAGATCACCAAGACTGGTACGAATTATACCACGCCACTCGACCTAGCCCATCCGTTCAAGATTAGCATAAAAAAAGGCCTTACATTCCGTAAGGCCTTTTTTTATCTGCGACGTTTACCGCGCGGGATGACTTTATTGCTTCTCGGACCCCGCGGATTTTCACGTTTTCTTGTCCGATTATTGATATAGCCCGTCCCCGAACGCATACCCACCATTTCTAGGTCAATGGTTCGTTTGGCCAAATTTGTATCCCGAACTCTGACTTGAACCTCATCGCCAAAAGTAAACACTCGGCCATTGGATTTTCCCACAATTCGGTAATTTTCCTTATCTAAATCGTAATAATCATCATTCAAATCCACCATACGAACCAATCCCTCGCAAGAGGTTTCGCCAATCTCCACAAATAAGCCAAATTCCGTCACGCCCGTAATGATGCCATCAAAAACCTGTGGTTCATGAAGACTCATGTATTCCACTTGCTTGTATTTAATCGACGCGCGCTCGGCCTCGGAGGCTAATTTTTCGCGGTCAGAGGAATGCTTACACTGAATTTCAATCGGGCTCCGGTCTTTGGACTCGCCACCATCGAGGTAATATTGCAACAAGCGATGCGACATCACATCCGGGTACCGACGAATCGGACTCGTAAAGTGCGTATAAAACGGAAACGCCAATCCAAAATGGCCCACCGCATCCGTGCTGTAACGGGCTTTGGACATCGTCCGAACGGCCAAACTTTGTAAGACATTTTCCTCCGCTTTACCCTCAATATTTTCCATTAAGGCATTAAAAGATTTGCTTACTTGCTTCGGTTCCGTCGTCACCTGATAACCGAATTTCTTTGCAAAAGATGAGAAAACACGCAATTTCTCAGGGTCTGGCGCTTCGTGCACCCGATACACCATCGTATTTCGAGGATCCGTTTGCTTCAAGTTATGTACGTATTCCGCCACTTTTTTATTAGCCAATAACATAAATTCCTCGATTAATTTATGCGCATCTTTTCGAATCCGAGGATACACCGCAATTGGTTTTCCCTCCGCATCTAATTCAAAACGCACTTCCACCGTTTCAAAATTCACAGAACCATGTCTGAATCGCTCTTCCCGCAAGGTTTTTGCGATCCGATTCAGGTCTTTAATAACGGGCTCAAAGGTATCGGTCACTTCGCCTTCGTGTTCGATAAGCACTTGGGCATCTTCATAGGCGAACCGACGATCCGAATGAATCACCGTCCGACCAAACCACTCCTTTACTAATAAGCCTTTAGGATTCCATTCGAAAATGGCTGAAAAGGTACATTTATCTTCGTTCGGCCGAAGGGAACACAGGCCATTGGATAATTTTTCGGGTAACATCGGCACCACTCGATCCACTAAATACACCGAAGTAGCGCGTTTGTAGGCCTCTTGATCCAGCACACTGCCGGGTTTCACATAATGCGACACATCGGCAATGTGAACACCAATTTCCGTATTACCATTTTTTAATAGCTGATAACTAATCGCATCATCGAAATCCTTCGCATCGATCGGGTCGATGGTCAGTGTCAGCACTTTTCGATAATCTTTCCGTTTTTTGATTTCTTCCTTGGGAATAGCCACTGGAATGGCTTCCGCCGCTAATTCAACCTCCTCAGGAAAATCATAAGGTAGCCCAAATTCCGCCAAAATCGAATGCATTTCAGTTTCATTTTCACCCGCTTTTCCTAATACTTTAATCACACGGCCTTCAGCTTTTTTGCCCGGAGAGGCCCAGCGGGTCACTTCCACAATCACCTTGTCCGAGTGATTCGCCCCCATCACTTCCGTACGCGGAATGTAAATATCTTCGTAGATTTTTTTAGAATCTGGAATCAAAAACGCATAATGTGGGGTGACTTGAATAACGCCCACGAGCTCCGGCGAACGGTGTTCGAGGATCTTAATGACCTCGCCTTCTGGTCGGTCATTTTTCTTTTTTTCGGAGGGTTTACGGGCTTGAACGAGGACACGGTCCCCGTCTTTTGCCTGCATTAAATCGGCTGATGCGACCCAGATATCCTTATCCCCGCTGTCAGTTACGACGAAGGCGAAGCGTGAATTTACGTGATCGACGCGGCCTTCGATTTGAAAGGATTCGCTATCAAAGCGGTAATTGCCATCGGGTAAACGCAGAAGGCGGTTGGCCAGCGCGAGTTTATTAACGATGTCGGCATATATTTCTTTTGTTTTCCTGTCACGAATGGCAAAAGCTTTGTGAATCTGGTTAATGGAATAGGAACGGTAATCGTTCAATTCGAAAAATTCGAGTACTTCGGACTGGATATCGGCGAGAAACTTCTCGTGTTTTGGGTTTATGCCCATAATTTATTTGTCATTAGCTTGCAAGGTACGAATAAGCAATAGCAATTCTTAATTCATAGCCCTTATCTTTGTAAAATGAATCGTTCACGCATTGCCCTTATTTTACTGATCCTCTTCGTGTTGAGCGGAGGGTATTTTTGGTTCAGCACGGGTCGTTCCACAACTAGTACAACGGCAAGCGCACCCACTATAGTTCCAAGCCCCGATTTTGTTGCCGATTCCGCTTATGCCTACATCGCGAAACAAGTCGCTTTCGGGCCACGTATTCCGAATTCAGTGGCCCAAGTAGCCTGTCGAGATTGGCTGTCCGCCGAATTAAAACGCCATGGTTGGGAAGTTTCATTACAAGAATTCAGCGCAAATCGTTACGATGGCCTGAAAATGAAAGGCTATAACATTATTGCACGCTTCAATCCATCGGTTACTAAACGCGTTTTATTAGCAGCTCACTGGGATGCGCGCTCCATCGCGGACAAAGATACGGTTCGGCAAAAAGAGCCAATCGACGCGGCCAATGATGGTGCGAGTGGGGTAGGAGTCTTATTGGAAATCGCCCGGCAAATCGCCGCTTCCCCCACTAAACCCAATGTGGGCATTGACATCGTTTTATTTGATTTAGAAGATCATGGCGAACCACATGATTTTACGGGAAATACCTCCCCGACAAGTTGGGCCTTAGGTTCTCAGCATTGGGCGGCGAACGTCATGCCAGCCGGTTATAAACCCTATTATGGCATTCTCTTAGATATGGTAGGTGCCAAAGGGGCCATTTTCCCGCACGAGGGGAGTTCGATGCAATATGCGCCGGGAATCGTACGCTCGATTTGGGCGACCGCTTCGGATTTGGGCTATTCAAATTATTTTTTGGATGAAGATGCATTTGGTATTTCGGATGATCATACGGCGGTGAATGAGGTGGCTAAAATTCAGATGATCGATATCATCGATTTACGGCCGATGAATGGCGGCTATGAATTTGGATCTTATCACCACACGCATCAAGACAATTTACAAATCATCGACAAAGCCACACTGAAGGCAGTGGGCCAAACCCTTTTACAAGTTTTATATCGCGAATAATACATGGAATCAACTGATTTACAACTCGTTCATTTAAACGACACACATGTGGCCTTAGGAGCCAAAATGGTCCCTTTTGCTGGTTTTAATATGCCGGTTTTATACACCAACCTCATCGAGGAGCATGTCTGTGTCCGAAATGCCGTTGGGGTTTTCGATGTTAGCCACATGGGCGAATTTTTCCTTAAAGGTGAAAAAGCATTGGATTTGATTCAATATGTGTGTTCCAATGACGCGTCTAAATTAACAGACGGCAAGGTCCAATATAGTTGCTTGCCAAATGACCAAGGCGGTATCGTGGACGATTTATTAGTCTATCGTGTAAACGCTCAGGAATATATCTTGGTCGTGAATGCTTCAAACATCGAGAAAGACTGGAATTGGATTTCTTCGCACAATACTTTTGGTGTGGAGATGACGAATCAGTCAGATGCCTATAGTCTTTTTGCGGTGCAGGGACCGAAAGCCGCTGGAGTTTTGCAAAAATTAACTTCCGTGGATTTGGCTGATATGCCTTATTATACCTTTAAAATAGGGGCGATGGCGGGATTTGAGGA
>CANHCG010000140.1 GCA_947459055.1 Cytophagaceae bacterium
AATTTACATTTAGCTTGGGGGCATGATGAATATTTGTATCATGTATTGAAAAATCACCCAACCAACACCATCCCTGAAGCCGGAATGGTGATGGTTCGCTTTCATTCCTTTTACCCATGGCATACAGGCGGAAGTTATCGTCAGTTTATGACCGCTAAAGATGAGCAATACATGGATTGGATCAAGGATTTCAATCAATATGATTTATATACCAAATCACCAGTGGTTCCTAATTATGAGGAATTGAAGCATTATTATATGCCGATTGCCGAGAAATATTTAGGTAAAGGCCCAATCTATTGGTAGTCAGAAATTAGGTAACATATAAAAAAAGAGGCGCGCAGGCGTCTCTTTTTTTATATCCAATAGATCCGACCGAAAAGTATTCTCGTTCGGGTAGGCTAGGGATTATTTCATTAGCAAATATTACCAACCATCATCTTTCTTTGGTTTCACATTTGCGGAATTCTTTTTGGCAGGTGTTTTGGCAGGCACATTGGCGCTTGGCGTACTTGCGAAGGAGCTTCCTTTAAGGTTGGTATCTAGGTCGACCCGACTGTAAATCCGGCAAACAATTTTCCATTGATCATTAATTTTCAAAAGGCTTAGTAGATCGATGTATTTGAAGTCTGCAAATTGTAATTCGACTGTTGCAAGCCCCGAAGTACCTGCATATTCATAGCTTAGCATTTTTCCGGTCGCATTTACGCCCCCTGCAGGCATTTTGCTGATGAAAGTTTTGAGGGGAGTGTCTTGTATACGGCCGCTGGTTGCGTTTAGATTTCTCAAAAGGGCATTCGGGTGAAAAGCCTTATTTAGGCTTGCGGAATCCCCTTTTGTAAATCCTTGGATGTAGGATTGAATGGAGGATTTGATGCTTTCGTCATCAGACTGAGCAAATCCTTGGAAGGATAGCAGGATGGCAAATGTTAGGAATAACAGGTTTTTTTTCATGGGTATATTAATTTCCACTGGTAAATTCTGAAGGTAAGCTTTCGCCTTTCATGAAGAAGGAGGCGTGTTCTGGGTATAGAATGGATTGAACAACATTTACTTTGGCCAATGAATGACCAGCCATATTCCCTAAAATAATGATGGCGGAATTGTCTTTTGGATTATGTAGATAATAGTTTTTGAAACCATGCCACCAACCGGTGTGATAGGTGAGCCAATCGCCCGTATCTAATTGCGTAAGGCGCCAACCGAAGCCATAGTTTTTAGGGAGTACTTTAGGTTGGGTATGTTGGGGCGTAAAAGCTTCCTCCAAAGTCTGAAAAGAAACCAATTTTTCTTCATTGAGGGCCATATCCCAGTGATGCAAGTCTTCGACGGTGCTATAAATCCCTTTATCGCCGGTGACGCCATCTAAATGGTTGAAATCTGAAACGACAGGTCCACCCCGGCGCGGCACGTACCCAGTTGCAGCGGTTTTAAGCATTTCCGGATGCATGGGGTCATATACGAAGGTTTCGACCATGCCAGCGGGTTCGAATACATTTTTCTTCAGGTATTCTCGAAAATTTTGGCCACTTAATTTTTCTACGATGTAAGCTAACAACATGTAGTTTGTATTGTTGTAGCTAAACTTAGCATTTGGGCGATAGTCGATGTGCGGTTTAAGCCGAATCATCATTTCCACCACCTTTTGATTCGTCAAAGGAATTTTCTTGTCATAAATCTTATCCATATTATAAGCATAATCGGATAGCCCAGATCGGTGGGTCAATAAACTACGAATCGTTAAGCTGGAGTCATAAGGGAATCCGGGGATGTGCTTATAGATGGGATCATCATAATTGAGGAGGTTTTTTTCCTTCAATTGCATGATGGCCACGGCGGTAAATTGTTTGGAAACTGAGGCGAGTTGGAAATGCGTATGGGTATTGATAGGGCTTTTTGTGAAATAATTCGCGTAGCCAAATGATTTTTTATAGATGATTTTACCGTATTGGGCGATGAGGACGGCACCGTTGAAACCCATGGTTTGTTGGAGTTTCTTAAAAAACGTATCCAGTTTAATGGATTTTTGTTTAGCGATTTCGGGATTGAATAACTGAGCGAGGCTGTCGTTTCTTTTTTCTGCGTTCGATTTGGCGTGGAAATAACTTCTCGTTTGATGTGAACTAGCTAATAGGCCTAGGAGAATGGCAATGGAAATAAAAAAAATCAATTTAGGCGTTTTCGCTATCTTCGGCATGGGCTAATCGCATTGGTATGTAAGGCAATTTAATTTAATTTACGATTTATATCAAGACCTGACATGAATTACTTATTGAAGCATCTATTTCTTTTTTTGATTCGACTCTATCAGGGCCTACTTTCCCCTTTTTTGCCTAATTCCTGTCGATTTCAACCGACCTGTTCCGAATATGCCAAACAAGCCTTTCATAAGTACGGTTTTTTAAAAGGATTTCGTTTGGCGATTCGTCGAATTTCCAGGTGTCATCCCTGGGGTGGAAGTGGATATGATCCCGTTCCTTAAATGGAAACAGTAGAGAACAGTTTTTGTGGACAGACTAGCACAGTTGGCAATCGCAAATAATTGTATTATTCCAATTTTAACTATTATCCTATTCTGGCAATAAATTGCCGATAATTATTTTGATTTTTTCGAAAAAAAAATTCTATTGAAAAAATACAATCAATGAAGGCGGTTTTCATCGTATTAAAATGATAAAATAAGGCATTTTAAAAGAGATAAATAATATTAGATTATTTTCAGAATCTGTACTATACTGTGCTATGTCAGAAGATTTTCTTGATTTTGTCCAATTTTTATTCGTCTAATCCTCATTTCATTATTGTTTATCATTTTTTTATTCAATTTATTCTTCTTTTTTTTGCGACGGTTTTGAAATTCGGGTAGGTCCGTAAACGTTTACAACCGAAGCGATTAAACAAAATCAATTAGAATCATTAATTTTTTTTAACCCTTAATTTTTCACTTATGATTCATTCTTACAAAAGAGTGGGTCGCCTTGTGCGATCAGGTGCAAGTAACCTAGGCCTTAAATCGGTTTTTAGTGTTGCGGTAGCGCTGTTAATTTCCTTGGGTGCTTTTGCTCAAGATGTAGTAACGGGAAAGGTTACTGATGCCGCGGATGGCTCAGCGATCCCGGGAGTTTCTGTGGCTGTTAAAGGTACTACGCGTGGTGCTCAAACAGATGCAAACGGTACTTATAAGTTGAATGCTGGGTCGAATGCGACGTTGGTATTTTCATTTGTAGGGTATTCTTCGAAAGAAGTTGCAGTTGGCGGAAAGTCAGTTGTTGATGTCAAATTATCTGCGGACAATAAGTCTTTAGAGGAAGTTGTCGTAGTAGGTTACGGTACGCAAAAGCGTAAAGAGATTTCAGGAACGGTAACTAGTTTAAGTGCTCGTGATTTCAATGCTGGGGTTGTAACTAATCCATTGGCTGCAGCACAAGGTAAAGTAGCTGGTTTGGTGATTACGCAAGCATCGGGAGATCCTAATGCGCGTCCAACGGTTCGTTTACGTGGTACAGGTTCTTTGAACGCAGGTTCTGAGCCATTATACGTTATTGATGGTGTGATTGGTGCGCCGATTGAAAACATTGCTCCAGAAGATATCTTATCGATGGACGTTTTACGTGATGCTTCTTCTGCTGCTATCTACGGTTCTCGTGGAGCGAATGGTGTTATCTTAATTAACACAAAACGTGGTAAGACAGGTGCTCCTACGGTAGATTATTCTGCTTATGTAGGTTCTGAGTCTATTTCTCAACGTCCTGAATTATTAAATGGTGCTGAATTCCGTGCAGCGGCTGCTAAATACAATCAAAAATTTGATGATTTAGGCGCTAATACGGATTGGTTATCTGCAATTACTCGTACGGCGGTTTCTCAAAACCACAACGTAGGTGTATCTGGAGGTTCTGAATTTTTATCTTACCGTGCTTCAGTGGGTTATTTAGATCAAATTGGTACCTTATTAGGTTCTGGTAAAGATCGTTTAACAGGTCGTTTGAACTTAGATGCGAAAGCAATGGATGGCAAATTGAACATGAAGTTCAATATGTCAGCTTCTCAAACAAACAATATGTTTTCTGATAACCGCGCAATTGGTTTTGCGATGAACATGCGTCCAACGGATCCAATCCGTAATGCAGATGGAACTTATTTCCAAATTCCTGGAACATTCGCAAACTTCAATCCATTGGCGACATTAGATAGCAAATCAAACACGCAACGTTTACATGATTTCTTATTCAATGGTCAAGCAGGTTATACGATCATGGATGGTTTAGTATTTAATGTATCTGGAACTTTGCGTACGCAGACTTCTGATGGTGCTTTTTTTGCAAGATCCACTCCAGGTAACTTGTTGGCAACTGTCGGTGGTAACTCCGCTTCTCGTAGCTTGAACTCGATTACAGATAAGCAATTAGAGACTACGTTGACTTACTCAAAGAAATTGAACGATGTGTCTACATTAAACGTGTTAGCTGGTTATACCTACCAAGATGTAGTAGCTGACGGTTTCGGAGCATCTAACAACAATTTCTTGACAGATGCATTTGAGGCAAACAACTTAGGCTCAGGTTTAGGTATTCGTTCGAACCCTAACTTGTTATATTCATACAAGAATGAGTACAAATTGGTTTCTTTCTTAGCACGTGCTCAATATTCATTATTGAACAAGTATTTCGCAACAGTTAACGTTCGTCGTGACGGTTCTACGAAATTTGGAGATAACAACAAGTGGGGTCTTTTCCCATCAGTTTCAGTAGGTTGGACATTGACAGAAGAGGCTTTCTTAAAAGGAAACTCGACGATCGACAACTTGAAATTGCGTGTTAGCTGGGGACAAACTGGTAACTCAGAAGGTATTCGTCCATTGTTATCTAAATCATTCTATGGAGCTTCTGGTTCATACTATGATGGAGGTGCGGATGATTTCTTGCCTGCTTACTCAGTTCAATCGAATCCAAACCCGAACTTGAAGTGGGAGGTTAACGAAAACTACGGTGGAGGTTTAGACTTCTCTTTATTCAAAGGAAAGTTATCTGGTAACTTAGACGTATATACTCGTACAACAAAAGATTTGTTGTATACTGTTAACGTACCACAAGAAAAAGGATATGTATATCCTACGATGTTAGCGAACATTGGTTCGATGCAAAACTCAGGGGTTGAATTATCATTGACTTACCAATGGGTTGAAAAAGGCGATTGGAACATTAGCTCTACTTTAGCAGCTTCTTTCAACAAAAACGAAATCATTTCATTAAAGAATGATTCATTCGCAGCACCTGACCAAGTATTTTTATCAACTTCTTTAGGTTCATTTATTCGAGGTACATCAGCGGTTAACTTCTCAGTTTTACAAGCTGGTCACCCAGTTGGAGAGTTCTACGGAGCTAAAATTGCAAGTATCACAAATGGAAAATATGTATTCCAAGACTTGAATGGTGATGGAACGGTAGATCCAAATGCGAAAGATAGAACCTACATTGGAAATCCAAACCCTACGTTTGTAGGTGGTTTGACAACGAACGTTCGTTACAAGGCATTTGACTTACAAGTTCAATTGACTAGCCAATTAGGTGCAAAAATCGTAAACACGAATGC
>CANHCG010000141.1 GCA_947459055.1 Cytophagaceae bacterium
ATGTTCCGCTAAAAAATTGGGGGGCAATGAAATGTTTGTGGGATCGTAGGCCTTGGCAAATTTGGGACTAGGCGTTCGTGGATCATGGGGAGACGTAAAGGCTACATAGCAGAAAAAGGGCTTTTCTTTGACAGCTTTACTACTTAAAAAGTCGATGGCCGTTTGCGCATATAAATGCGAACTGTAGGTATTGCTTAGGAAACTTTTTTCCGAGGGATATTGGCCCGTCGAATCGAAATGATTAACCCGAGGATGTTCTTGACCGCCTTCTTTCGGAAAATGCATACCGCCAAAAAAGATATGATCCGCTTGGGAAAACATACGGGCGTATGATTTTTTGTCACTATGCCATTTACCTGTGTGAAAAGTCGTATAGCCTTTTTTGCGCAACACTTCGGGCAGACTGGTCAGGCTATCGGGAATGATACTGCCGTCATTGGGCAAGCGATTTACATATCGGCCCGTTAACAACATGGCTCTCGAAGGAATGCAAACAGCCCCCTGATGCCCACCCATGACATGGGCTTGCTGGAAGCTAAGACCGTTTTTGACAAGCCAATCTAGGTTTGGTGTTTTGATTTCCTTGTTTCCTAAGGCCCGAATGGTTCGATAGCTTTGGTCGTCACTGTACAGAATTAAAATGTTTTTTGCAGGCTTATTTTGAGGGGCCGATTTTGGCGCGATTTCTCCAAACAACAGACCACTAGGCAATATGAG
This sequence comes from Cytophagaceae bacterium, assembly GCA_947459055.1. Taxonomy (GTDB): domain Bacteria; phylum Bacteroidota; class Bacteroidia; order Cytophagales; family Spirosomataceae; genus Aquirufa. Next base: position 718 of record CANHCG010000141.1, read on the forward strand.
CCAAGAAATGAAGAGTAATAAAGAGATGGAAAACCTCATGCTATTTTGCTTTCTCTTCCACGCGAACCGTATCGATCTCCAAGGGCCATTTCCCCTTAAATCCATTATCAATCAGTACCCCAGGTCTCGCTTTTTTAAACGTGGCGATGCCCGCATCGCTAACCTTACTTTGCCAAACATAGAGGTGTTTAAGGGATTTGATTTTCGCTAAGGACGCCAAGCCCGTATCACTTACCTGAGTTCCATACAGATTTAAGGATTCCAAATAGCGAAGGCCTTCTAGGGCGCTCAAGTTTTTATCCGTGATTTTAGTGTGGTCTAAAGCAAGGAAAATGAGCAAAGGCATATTGGCAACCTGTTTCAATGTCACATCGCTAATCTTTGTTTTGCCTAATTTTAGACTAACAATTTGCTCCTGAATATTCGCCAATCCTTCCAGTTCCTTATCGCCTAATCCTTGCGCATTCACCGCATTGACTTCCAAAAAGGGCTGGTCTTTGGCACTTGGGTTCACTAATAAACCTAATTTTTGTAGGTCTTTTACATCCGACTCATCAGCCTCTGAAATCGACAGCTTGAATACCGGTGATAAGTAGGGTCCCGTACTCTCTCCACTGCTGTAACGGGCCAGCAAGGTTTTGATTTTCGTATCCGGGCTAGCGTCTTTCACCTTTTTCTTGAAATCCGCCCCTTCTTTTAACCACCAGTGCAAGAGGTTAATTTCCTCCTCGCTAAACCCGGGTTTCCCTTTAGGAGGCATGTGATGTTCGTCACTTTCGGGCAATAATAGGCGTTTTAAAATTTCACTTTCCTCCGGAAATCCCGCCTTAATGATGGCGCCATCTTCGCCTCCAGCCAATAGAAATTCGGGGGAATCCATGCGTAATTTGCCTTTCTGCTTTTCGGCATTATGGCAGGACCAGCATTTTTGCTTGAGGACCGGTTGGACCAAATCCTGATAAATCAATGCCGTTTGAATATTCGCAATTTTCCGAATAGTCGGTTCGTTTGTGCTGCCTTGTTCGGAGCGTGGTTCCATACCGACCCAACCGCGAATCGGTTGGGGTAAATAGGCCGTCAAATAATCTGACCCATGCGTTAAATTTCCTCCAAAATGGCCGGTCACGGTAATCAAGACCACGGACGTAACTAAACTCGGTTTGATGAGTCGAGCCATTGCTGCGTCTTGAGTCCAATATGCCGTCATGTAGGCAAGTGCCCCCGAGAGCACAGCCACAGCCACGCCGAGCCATTGGTGAAAAAATAGCGTATTTTCGTCGTATTCGCCACTTTGGGACAAAGCCCAACCCATCAAACAGGAGAAAACGGCACTAATAAAGGCCCAGAAAAAGACATAAGGGACGGATTTTTGGGACGCAAAAAAATACTGAATTACCGCGATGAGCAGCATGCCGATAGGCAAGTGAACCACCACCGGGTGAAAATGTCCAAAAAATAAAACCCAATCTGAAACGGGAGCCTCTAAAATTACCATTAACCGATGCGCTCTAATTTAATAGGATAGGTTTTTTGGGAAGCCCATTGTGGCACATAAATATTATGATCCGAGTCTGCATACACATCGTGTGGATGGATGAACACTTTGTTCTCATCTTCTTTGTACTGGCGTTGTAAAACACCATTCTTGTAGATCGGCTCAGAACCACCCGGCGTCGAAACGACCTTCATGTTCTTATCTAAAATTTGAACATATCCTGAACCTGCCCAAGAACCGTCCGTGCTTCTGAAACAAGCGGCGATGATGTAGTCACCGTGTAAAACGGGCCGACAAACAAACGAACCTGGAAGGTGATAGCGCGTAATGAATTTTCCGTCTAAGGTGAATCTTTTTAAGCTATTGTTTACGCGGTCTGTAATTAATAAAGTCCAGTTGTTTGGATCGCGTGTATCCACTAATACACCATGGCAGCAATTGAATTTATCGTCTGCGTATTCATTCGTTTTACCTCCAAAATGACGAATATAGCGCCCTTTTGAATCATATTGGGTGATGTAATTAGCCCCATATCCATCGGCCACGTAAATGTCTCCGTTTTTAGGATTCACTGCCGTCTCGGTTGGAATGAATTGATTAGGATGATCGTAAACACCTGTTTCTTTCGGGTATTCGATTTTGAATATTTCTTTTCCTTTTAAATCTGTTTTGATGACTTGGTGGCGGGTATTGTCGCAAATCAACAAAAATTGCTCGCCTCCTTCATTTAAAATAGTTAAGCCGTGAGCCCCTGGATAGGAATGTCCCCAAGTCTCCAATAACTTACCAGATTTGTCATAAATGATGACGTTGTTTCTGACCTCATTCGTTAATAAAATCAATCGGCCTTTCGCATCTTCCACCATTTCATGGCAGTCGTTCACGGGATTTTTACCGGCATCCAAAATGCCCCAATTAGGCACGACGCGGTATTTAAAATTTCCATGTCCTAAGACAATTTCTCCGGGTTTTGGGGCTATTTTTTTCATGTTGCTAGATGGTAAAAGCGATCCGCCCAATGCAAGCGAACTAGCTTTTAGGAAAGTCCGACGGGGTAAATGCTCATTCATAGGTTTTAGGTTTTAAAGGTACAATTTAAGGAATTATTGGGATTATGGTTTATTAATACTTTCATCAATGTTAAATAAGGTATTGGCCAAAAGTGTTTTCGCCACCAATCGCGCCGGCTCCGCCGGAACAGAATTATCCGGGCAGAGGCGCAAAAACGCCAAAGTCTCTTTTGGATTAGCCGCATAATAAGCCTCCATTTTTTCGTAAAACTGAAGCAAGGCCCCTGTTTTTTTAGTTGAAATAGGCACGCCAAACATATCTTGATAAGCCTTTTCAATGTACGCCTTTCCTTGAAGCGAAGGGTATTTACGCGCAAAAAATTGGGCAGCCTCGATAAATACCGGGTCGTTCATGATGTTCAAGGCCTGCATAGGTGTATTCGTCCGAATGCGTCGAGACAAACAGACATCGCGGGTTCCGGCATCGAATGAAACCATGGTCGGATAAGGGCTGCTTCGGCGCCAATACGTGTATAATGATCGCCGCCATTGATCTTCTCCATCACTTTTTTTCCATTGCATACCACTATAAGGCGCATTCCAAATACCGTCGGGCTGCTCTGGCATCACACTCGGCCCTCCGAGTTTCGGGGACAGCAATCCCGCCCAGAGTAACACTTGGTCCCTAATCGCTTCTGGACTCAAGCGAACGCGGGGTCCCCGGCTCATAAAGCGATTATAGGGATCTTTTTCGCGGGTTTTTTCGGAGACGAGCGCACTTTGTTGGTAAGTAGACGACATTACCACATATTTCAAAAAGGCCTTTGGCTTATATTTGAACGTATGTTGAAATTGATAGGCTAAATGATCCAACAAGGCCTGATTCACCGGCGCTAATCCTTGACTTCCCACATCTTCCAAGGTTTCTACAATGCCAGTTCCGAACAATTGTTCCCAAAAACGATTCGCCGCGACACGTGCCGTGAGGGGATTTTCTTTTCCGCCCATCCATTCGGCTAAGGCCAATCGGTCGTTAATTCCAGAAGCCTTAAAGATGCCCGGAATGCCTCGGGCCACTTTCGGGCCGGGGTTCAACCAGGACCCTCGGGTAAATAAATGCGTTGGCCGATTGAACTCAGCCGGATTTTCTAATAACACAGGGGTTGTGACTTCCGGCGCCGTGGAGATTAATTGCTGGGCAATTTTTTGAAAATCTGTGCCTTTCAAGTTTTCCGGCACAGCAGGAATCATCGCCCAAAATCCAATTGTCGCCGTCGTCTCATCCGGCTTTGTTTTCGCATTCTGAAATTCCCAGACTAAATCTTGTTTTCCGGGTAATGAGGGAAGGGTATAAAAAGCATAGGCCCAGCCATTCACCCATTGGCCTTTGGGCTTCGCATATTTATCTTGTAAGGTCGTGTCTAATTTAATCCGCGCGAGGATAGGTCCCGTTTTAGTGCCTTGGCGAATGTTCACATAAGTTGGCGCCGGTCCCCGATTTTTACAGGCGATGAGTAGATTCGTTTTCCCATTCATAGGAACGGCCTTGAAGCGCACCGAGCCACCGTTGCGCACCGCTAGATATTTATTATCAGCTAAGGCCCCATTATCGAATTGATCCGCCCAATGGGGATGAATTTTCGGTTCGACAAATCGCAACATGAGGTTCCATTCTTTTTGAACCTGGGTCGCTTGGCCTTGTAAAAACCGTTTTAGGGAATCAACCTTTCCTAAATCCTTCTCCTTGAAATGCCGATAATAAGGACTATCATCCGGGATATCCTCATCTCGTGTATTGTTAAAAAAGGCCATGAATTTGTAATATTCCTCATGGCGGATGGGGTCATATGGATGCGAATGGCATTGAACACAACCAAAACTCGTTCCTTGCAAAGTCTCCCAGGTCGTATTGACCCGATCGAGAATCGCAGCGGTTCTAAATTCTTCGTCTTCAGTCCCTCCTTCGTCATTGTTCGTGGTATTCCGATGGAAGGCCGTTGCCACATAATCCGATTCGCTCGGATTTGGCAATAAGTCACCGGCCAATTGTTCCTTGATAAACTGATCATAGGACTTATCCTGGTTAAAGGCCGCAATGACATAATCTCGGTATTTCCAAATCGTCCGACCATCATCCTTTTCATAGCCTTTCGTATCTGAGTAGCGCGCTAAATCCATCCACATAGAAGCCCATTTCTCACCAAATTGCGGGGATTTCAACAATCGATCCACTTGCTTTTCATAGGCATCTTTTGAATCGTCTTTTTCAAAATCTGCAAATTCCTGAGCGCTTGGAGAAAGTCCGATCAGGTCGAGGCTGAGTCGGCGAAGCAATTCGGCCTTCGAGGCCTTGTCCGCCGGGGATA
>CANHCG010000142.1 GCA_947459055.1 Cytophagaceae bacterium
TGGGAAAATCACGATTGCCGAAGTGGAAGAATTAGTTCCATTGGGCGCCTTGGATCCGAATGAAATTCATACACCGGGGATATATGTCCAACGGGTTTTTGAGGTAAAGCCAGCCAGGGCAAAAGACCAGTTGGCCTTTCAGTCAATCACCCAAAAGCAATCCAAGCAAGGGGATCCAGGCCCAGTGCCCGTAAAAAAAGACCTAGCCATCCCGCAGGAAGAGCCGATTAAAAACTTGATCGCTAAACGAATTGCGCAAGAAATTCAAGCGGGTGATTACGTGAACCTAGGTATCGGGATTCCCACACTTGTGGCGAATTTTATTCCGGCGGAGAAACATGTGATTTTACAATCGGAAAATGGCTTATTGGGCATCGGGCCATATCCCTTGCAAGGCCAAGAAGATTTAGATCTTGTAAATGCCGGCAAACACGCCATAACGATGATTCCAGGCGCCTCTTTATTCGATTCGGCGACAAGTTTTGCGATGATTCGGGGGAAACATGTAGACCTAACCGTCTTAGGAGCTATGCAGGTTTCGGCCCATGGGGATATTGCGAATTGGAAAATTCCCAATCGACTCGTCAAAGGCATGGGGGGCGCGATGGATTTGGTGGCTTCGGCGAAAAATATCATTGTGGCGATGCAACATTGTAGCAAGGATGGTCGTTCTAAATTAGTTTCCAGCTGTAACTTGCCTTTGACGGGAATTGCTTGCGTAAAAAAAATAGTGACTGAGTTGGGGGTTTTTGATATCTTGCCGGGCGGTGGATTTTGCTTAGCCGAATTAATGCCCGGGGTCACCATTCAAGAGGTACGAAATAAAACCGATGCGCCCATCGTTTTAGGAAAAAATATTATACAAAATGACGAGTGAATTCAGTTTTTTAAAAGGTCACCAATCCCGGTGGAAAGAATTATTTTTCACCATTCGCGTTTTTTTCCAGTTTATTAAAGGCTTTCGAAATCTCCATTTTATCGGCCCATGTATCACGATTTTCGGCTCCGCACGATTTAAGGAGGATCATCCTTATTACCAAATGACGGAAGAAATGGCCTACAAATTATCCAAAGTTGGATTTGCTATCATGACGGGTGGTGGGCCTGGGATTATGGAGGCGGCGAATAAAGGAGCGAAAAAGGCGGGAGGTATTTCGTTGGGCTGCAACATCGAATTGCCATTCGAGCAAAAAGCAAATCCGTATTTAGATCGTTTTGTTAATATCAAATATTTTTTCGTCCGTAAAGAATTACTTCGAAAATATTCCTCCGGATTTGTGGTGATGCCTGGTGGATTAGGGACATTGGACGAATTTTTCGAGGTGATTACCCTTATTCAAACGAGAAAAATTAGCAATTTCCCGGTAGTTGTTATGGGTGTCAAATACCACGAACATTTACGCGCTTATTTTGAAAAATTAATTGCGGAAGAAACGGTTGGGTCAACCGACTTTCAGAATATTTTATTTACCGATGAAATCGACATGGGCATCGAACACATTCAAGCATTCGCCTCCAAAAATCCATCCAAACTCGAAAGGCCTCAAAAACCCCTCTGGATCTTAGGCGAACGCAAATAAAAAAGCCGCCATCTTCCTCAGAAAATGGCGGCTCTCCTTTATTTGGCCTATTTCTTATAGCTGATTTTGAAAATCGAACCGTTTAAATCATCGCAGACATAAAGCGCGCCATCGGGTCCTTGGGCTAAACCGCAAGGGCGATGTTGAATCGGTCCGGTCGGTTTAACCAAATCGACACCCGCGAAATTATCGGCAAAAATCTCCCAGTTGCCCGAAGGCTTATTATTAACAAAAGGAATAAAGGCCACTAAATAACCCTTTTTCAATTCTGGTGATTGGCCATGGAAAGCAACAAAAGCCCCATTTCGATACTTTGCAGGAAACATTTTTCCTGTGTAAAATAAGATGTCATTCGGTCCCATGTGTGCAGGAAACGCGACAGTCGGATCAATCGCCTTTTCGCCGCCTGTCTTTTTACCATCTCCCCCATATTCGGGCGCTACGATTTTCTTCTTTTGAAATTGGTCATAATAGATATACGGCCATCCGCCATCATCGCCTTCTTTCACTTCATAAATCGTCTCCGCGGGGATTTCAGAACTTTGTTTTGGCGTGTAATATTGTGGGTAAAAATCATGAAAAGCTCCCCGGCCATGTGCTGTGACGAAAAGCGAATTGGTTTTGGTATTCCAGGTCTGCCCTACCGCATTTTTAATCCCGGTCGCATACCGTTTTCCATCCCCAAATTTTTGATTCAATTTATTCAAATCAAACTTCCAGATACCTCCCGCCGAATCCAAAATCGTGCACGGCATCATGCCTGTTCCTGTACCTGGAATCCGACATGGGTCATTGTATGAACCTATCGTCACATAAATATTCGCGCGTGCATTGTCGATTGAAAAGCTTTTTGCATTATCCCGACCGTGGTCCAAAAGCCCATCCACAATATTCTCAGGACTATTTTTATCAATGACTTCATCCTTCGAATTCAATTGGTAGCGATATACGCCTTTATTCGAAGAGGCATATAAATAGCCCCCATTAATCAAAATTCCAGTCCCTGGATAATCTCCGAATAAAGTTGTTTCATCGATTTGGCCATCTTTATTGGTATCTCGAAGAAGGTAAATGCCTTTGCCGTCTTTCAATTTAGAAAGTTTAGCATAAATATCCCCGTTTTTTGAAATGGTCAAATGGCGCGTCGCACCTAAATTGGATGCAATAATTTCGGTTTTAAAACCGGCTGGCACTTTGATGTCCTCGGCGGCTACGGGAATAAAGGGTTGGTTTGGTTTTTTGTAGGTGATAAATGCAGTGGTACTTGCGACCACAAGCCCAAGCAAAAGGGCCTTCAATCCAATTTTTTTCATGTATAAATAGGTTCAAATTTTTCGCCTTAAAACTAATCCTGATTTCAGGAGGAAACAAATATTAACCGGATTATTTTCGGTGATTTACCGATAAAACAGCGTACAATTTAACCGAATTTGTCTAAATTAAGGGTCTAAAATTTACCTATTCACATGAAAAAACTAATCCTATTTCTATTTTTTATTTCCGTCAGTTTGATGAGTTTTGCCAAGGAACCCGTGGAGGGCCGTTGGGATATCACCATCACCAAAGCTCCCGGCAAAACATCTCCCTCATGGCTTGAAATCACCCATTCCGGTATTCGGACGCTAACTGGTCATTTTGTGGGCGAAGGCGGTAGCGCGCGTCCGGTATCCAAAATCAATTTCAAGGACAACAAAATTTCATTTCAAATTCCACCTCAGTGGGAAGATGCAGATCAAGATTTGAAAGTCGAAGGTACTTATGCAAATGATCAATTAATCGGAACACTAACTACGCCTAAAGGTGAGACATATACTTGGGTAGGCGTTCGGGCTCCGGCGTTGTGGCGCGAAAAAGCACCTGTTTGGGGCAAACCGATTGAGCTATTTAATGGAAAAGATTTGACGGGTTGGGAGGCCATCAACAAAAAAAATCAATGGATCGTCGAAAATGGCGTATTAAAAAGTCCGAAATCGGGGGCCAATCTGCGCACCAAGGATACCTACAATGACTTCAAATTGCACATCGAATTCCGCTATCCCAAAGAAAGCAATAGTGGGATTTATTTACGCGGCCGTTATGAATTACAGGTATCAGACAGCCAAGGCATGGAAGTTGCCAAGGATCAATTAGGTGCCATTTATGGCTTTATTTTACCGCTCGAAAACATCGCGAAAGCAGCTGGCGAATGGCAAAGTTTTGACATTACCCTCGTGGGACGTTTGGTGACTGTGATCGGAAATGGCAAACAAATCATTTATACGCAATCTATCCCTGGCATAACGGGAGGGGCGATGGATAGCCATGAAGGGGAACCTGGTCCGATTATGATTCAAGGGGATCATGGACCGGTGGAATATCGCAATATTGTATTGACACCTGCGCTTTAACCTTCAATACGCACCAACGATGAAATTTTTAAGGAACCTGATTTTTGCCGGTTTGTTCGTTTTTCTATGTGATATGTCCACATGTGGGCAAACGCAACAAGCCGACAAAGCCTACCTTAGTCTACCCAATATCGCATATGGAAATGCGCCGGACCAGCGGAATTTGGTCGATATCTATTTGCCGAAAAACCATTCCAAAAAAACTAAAATGGTAGTTTTTATTCATGGGGGTTTTTGGACAAAAGGAAGTAAAAACCAGTTGCCTCAGCCGTTGATCGATTTGTTGGTAGGCCAAAAATCATACGCCATGGCTTCCATCAATTACCGCTATGTGAAAAAAGATGGGAATAAATACCCGACCCAATTGGAAGATGTGGGTAAAGCACTTCAATATTTATCAGAAAAAGCGGATAGTTTGGGTTATAAGAAAAATTCCTTTGCGCTCATCGGCGCGTCTGCAGGTGCTCATTTGGCTTTAATGCAAGGATTTAGTCAGGATCCGAAGCATTGGGTTAAAACGATTGTGGATATCGTGGGGCCTACTGATTTAGCAGATCCGGTGGTGCGGGGCCGACAAGGAATTGCCGATGCTACCATCTCCTATTTCCTTGGAAATCCAAATGCGGACGCGGCCATCGCCAAAGAAGCTAGTCCCATTCACTTCATTTCGAAGAAAAATAAAATCCCGACAATCATTTTTCATGGCGAAAATGATGAGCTGGTCGATGTGAATCAGGCGAAAAATTTACACCAAAAACTACTCGATAATGGGATCAAAACAGAAATCGTTTTATACTCGAACGAAACCCATGAAATGAAAAAAAGCCTACCGGATGTATTTATTAAGACGGCGGGGTGGTTAGAGAAGGTATATTAACGCAAAAGGGATTTTTAGAAAAAACAGGTTTAAGCCCCCATAAATACCGTAAAACCTATTACCATGAAAAATAATTTTAAACTCCTATCCATTTCAGGCACAGTTTTTATCTTGCTAGGGATACTATTTTCCGATAATTCCTGGGCAGGAATTTTAGGGATTTTGGGGGTTGCCCTCATCGCAATTGCTACCCATACCAAAGAATCCTTACGTGGTTTCTCATTTACCTTATGGATAATTGCGGCAGTGGTTTTGACGTTACAATTCCCCACGCCATTTATTGGATATGGAGAGGTGAAATTTAAGATATTGATTATCCCTTTGCTCCAATTAATCATGTTTGGAATGGGTTCTACCATGCAGATTTCAGATTTCCAAGAAGTGCTAAAGTCTCCCAAAGCCGTAGCTTTAGGTGTATTTTTCCAATTTTCCATCATGCCACTGGTGGGCTGGGCCCTCACAAAAGTATTTAGCTTTCCTTCAGAAATATCAGCCGGCATCATTTTGGTCGGTTGCATGCCCTGCGGATTAGCTTCAAATGTCATGTCTTATTTAGCCAAGGCCAATGTAGCACTTTCCCTCACCCTCACATCTATCGCTACCTTCATTGCCCCTATTTTAACTCCCTTATTGATGAAGAATTTGGCAGGCCAATTGATCGCAATTGATCTGATCGCCATGATTTGGGAAATCAGTAAATTAATCTTAATCCCAATTGTTTTAATCTTTATTTACAA
>CANHCG010000143.1 GCA_947459055.1 Cytophagaceae bacterium
ACGGTGGGTGGAATTATGTATTTGGGCGAGCTGATTTCCAAATACCTCTTACGTAAAAAAATTCCGGGTTCCGCTGTGGCTATTTTCTTAGGTTTAGTTTTCGCTTACTTGGCTGGAATTTCTACTGGGGGCGAAAAAGGGCTAGCAGACATCCAAGGTTTGTCCGGGATGTCTTTATTAGGTGGATCCATGTTTCGGGATTTCGCCATCGTGTCCACAGCGATGGGGGCTAGTTTTTTACTCATTAAGCGCACGGGCTGGGTCGGGGTATTATCCTTGTTTTTAGGAATTTTTGTTTCGTTTGTAGGTGGTATGGCTTTGGCTTGGCTATTTGGCTATCATGATGCGAAAAGTTTGGCGACCATCGGTGCCGGGGCTTGTACGTTTATTGTGGGTCCGGTGACAGGTGCGGCAGTGCAAGCGAGTTCGGATGTGATTGCTTTAAGTATAGCCGCAGGGGTGGTTAAGTCGATTTTAGTGACGATTGGAACCCCTTGGCTGGCACCTTACATTGGTTTAAATAATCCCAATACGGCGATGATCTACGGTGGAATGCTAGGAACCACCTCCGGCGTTTCGGCGGGTTTGGCCGCGACGGATCCAGCTTTAGTGCCTTATGGTGCGTTAACGGCTACCTTTTACACGGGTTTGGGTTGTTTGTTATGTCCTTCTGTTTTATACCTACTATTAGAAAAATTACTATGAAAAAATTAATCGCTTTTTTATTGTTTTCGGTGTCTCTTCAAGCTCAAAGTTTTGAAAAAAAGACTTATACGGATGCCGCGGGTCATGTTTTACCCTATCAGATTTTGATGCCCGCAAATTTTGACCCTACCGTAAAATATCCAGTAATTTTAGTGCTTCATGGGGCAGGGGAGCGGGGTGATGATAATGTGGCCCAAATGAAATACGGAGCGCCGGTATTTTTGAATGCAGAGAATCGGGAAAAATATCCGGCAATTGTCATTTTTCCGCAATGTCCGAAGGATTCCTATTGGTCCTCGGTGACGATTGACCGAACGACGAAGCCCACTTCATTCTTGTTTAATTATACTTCGGAGGCTAATTGGCCCCTTCAATCTGCTGTGGATTTAGTTAAGTCTTTTGTCAAAGAAAAAAAAGCCGACAAAAAACGTTTGTACATCATGGGCTTATCTATGGGTGGTATGGGAACGATGGAAGCGGTTTCGCGTAACCCTAAATTATTTGCGGCGGCAATGCCTATATGTGGCGGAGCGGATTTGACCTTTGTGAAAAAATATGCAAAGAAACTACCGTTTTGGGTTCATCATGGCGATGCAGATGCAGTGGTACCGGTGAAACATTCAAGGGAATTAGTCGAGGCGCTTAAATCAGCCAAGGCCAATGTGACTTACACGGAATATCCAGGGGTGAACCATAATTCATGGGATAATGCTTTCGCACAGGCCCAATTATTACCTTGGTTCTTCTCGTATAAAAAATAATCGATGCTCATTTCGATCCTATTTTCCTTATTCCTGCAGGTGCTACCTGTGGGAATTTTTAATATTTCGGGGGCAAATACGGCGTCTACGACTAATTACCTTTCGGTCAAAAAAGGCTATGCCATGTCTTATGATGGTAAAGTAGGAAAGGCAAATTGGGTGGCTTGGACATTAGCATCCGCCGACATCGGTGATGTTCCTCGAACGAATAAATTCAAGCAAGATGATTCCTTGCCCCGAGGATTTGTGATCGTCGATGAGCAGGATTATAAGTATACGGGCTATGATCGAGGCCATTTATGTAATTCCGAGGATCGAACATCCACATATTTCTTAAATGAGGAAACATTTTTGATGTCAAATATGATGCCCCAAACCCCTCAATTAAATCGTGGACCCTGGGAGCGATTAGAGGCCTATTGTCGGAAATTGGCCAAGCGGGGACAAAAACTAGTCATTTATGCCGGGGGCATCGGCGCAAAAGATCGCTTAGGGTCGACGGGGATTCCGATTCCAGTGTATTGTTGGAAAGTAATTTATACCCCCGAAAAAACCTGGTGTCTTTTATTTCCGAATGGTCGCGATTTACATCCCAATTGGCAAACGTATTCGGTTCCTTTGGCCCAACTGGAAAAAATGACCGGTTACAATTTCCCATAAAAAAAGCCCGTTTGACCGGGCTTTTCATTTATTTCAATAGGAATTCAGCGAGTTTTTTGCCCGCTTGGAAATTTTCAAATTCCAATGGCGTTCGCCGATTATTCACATATTCGTTGTACAACCAAGGATCACCCAAGGCATATACTTTTCCTTTTCCCACCTGGGCCACCGCCATAACATCGGCGCCTTGCAGTTTTAAGATGGACTTCGCGGTTTTAGTTAATTTTAATTGCGTGATCTCTTTGATGTAAATCTTTTTTAACGGGGAGAAAATCGGCGTGCCTTCCGGAATATACACCGCGCCTTGTTCCCAATTCTTTCCCTGTACAAAATTCAAATTCGGCGCCACGAACTCGATTCCGAAACGTTTGGCTAATTCATTGAATTTAGGAATTTCACAATTGCTCGTATCGTTGGCCAATAAAACCAAATTACCTCCGGCTTTCACCCATTTCTCTATTTCATCGATATCGTTTTTCGCCACATAATTTGGTTTCGCCGTTTCCTTTGGACTATCCGGATCTACGATGATATACACAGAAGCTCCTTTTAAGTTGGCCATCGTAGGCGCAGCACCTAAGGTGTCTAGTCGTGCACCTAATTGTTCAAATTGAATGCCCAATTGGTTAAATCCTGAATCCTTCCGATCATCCCAGGTATAATGAAAACGTTCCATTTTGCCGGATTTGTTTTTGCGGTATTCATGGTTGAAATAATAATCCAATACCACCTTTTTTCCATTCCCAATCGCCAATTCAGGCGCGATTTCCATTTCCAAACTCGCCATAATAAACGGCGCCGCCCCTTTCAAATCATCAGTTTTCAAGGGCTCACTTAAATAATAAGCATAGGTGCCGTCTCGATACGGTGTTCCGCCTAAGCCTCCCACGCTAACGGTTTTCTCTAAATGAATAAACCCTTGAGCATCTTTGGAGATAAAATTACTTAGTATTCCTTGATAGGCTTTTTGGGCAGCGTTTCGGTAGTTTGATGGCAAATATCCTTTGCGCACACCTTTGGCGAAGGCATATACGTACATATTATTACACGAAGCTTCAAAATAATTTCCTTCCCGACCTGGAAAATTGGTTACTTGATACCACAAGCCCGTTTTTGCATCTTGGAATTTCAATAAGGCGGATGATAGGCGATTTAATTGCCCGATTAATTGTCCACGTTTTGGGTGATTTTGAGGAACATAGTCAAGTACATCGACTAAAGCCATCAAATACCAACCCATCGCTCGGCCCCAAAAGTTAGGCGATTGACCTGTCGTTTTATTCGCCCATGGTTGCTTGCGTTCATGGTCATAGGCATGAAATAAAAGGCCTGTTTTCGAGTCGAATGCCCCTTTTTCCATGAGCTCAAATTGCTTGAAAATATCATCCCAGTGGTTTTCCCCAACGATGTTCGAGTATTCCGCATAAAATGGCTCTAACATATACAAACCATCTAGCCACATTTGATCCGGATAGCGATCTTTATGCCAAAAACCACCTTGTTTCGTACGAGGTTGGATCGCAATTTGTTTCGCTAATAGGTCAGCCGCTTTTTTGTATTTTTCGTCGCTGAGTTCTTGATATAAATAAAGTAGCATCCGACCCGTTGTAATATTATCTGAATTAAATTCAGCGGCTTTGTAGGTCCGGATGTCACCATTGGGGCTTATGAAACGGTTAATGTCTTTTTGGATGTAGTTGAAATAGGCGGCATCCCCGGTGCGTTGGTACACCATTTCCAAGGCTTTTAAAAATAAGCCTTGTTCATAATCCCAGCCGGCAGGTTTGCCTAATTTCACTTGGATCGAATCTGCATGTGTATGCATGAGCGATTCGGCCATTTGAATCGAGTAAGGCTTGTTTTGTGCCCACAGGTGCATTCCAACTAGGAAGAAAAGGGCAGTAAAAATTGTTTTCATGTTAGCGTAGGTCTTTGATTTCAGAAAAATCCATGTCCGTGTAATCTTTATTTTCACCCGCCATTCCCCAAATAAAGGAATAGGCTTTTGTACCTGCGCCACTGTGCACAGACCAAGGCGGCGAAATAATGGCTTGGTGGTTATGTACCCATAGATGTTTGGTCGCGGTCGGCTCACCCATCAAATGTAAAACGGCATGCGCCGGGTCTACATCAAAGTATAAATAGGCTTCCATCCGACGATCATGCACATGTGACGGCATCGTATTCCAAATGGAACCAGGTTCTAAAATGGTTAGACCCATGACCAATTGGCATGATTGAATCCCCTCCGCATGAATATATTTATAAATCGTTCGATGGTTCGATGTTTCCAAAGAACCTAAAGTCACCGTTACCACATCATTTTTTTCCAATTTCACATTTGGATAAGTCGCATGTGCCGGGGAGGAGAGGATATAAAATAGGGCAGGAGAATCAGCCGATTTGGAGCTAAATGTCACTTCTTGAGTCCCTTTTCCTAGGTATACAGCACTTAATTTTCCAATTTGGAAAGATTCGCCATCAGCTGTGACGGTACCCTCACCACCTACATTGATAATTCCCATTTCTCGACGTTCCAAAAAGAAATTGGCCTTTAATTTATCGGGATTTTGTAAGCTTAATGTTTTATTTACGGGTTTTGCACCTCCGATGATCATGCGATCATAGATAGTATAGGTTAGTTGGATATGATCATCCGAAAATATTTGCTCGATCAAAAATAGATCGCGCAATTGTTGGGTCGTGAAGGTAGAAACTTCATTTCTACTCGCCTCAAATCGATAGTCCATAGGTATAGTTTTTAGGTTAACAAAGCTTATTCATATTCTAATCTACTCAAATTTAGCCTATCTTTGTTTGTTATTTTCATCGGATGAACGATTTAATTCAGCAAATCAGAGCATTAGGTTTTCAAAAACATCCCTTGGTTGATTTTGGTTTGGCGCATTATTACCATGCTGATCAGGATTTTATGATCCAGGTCGTTCCAAGCACCTCATTTCTGGAGATAAAAAAGCAGGACAAGGTACGAGTATTCCAACAACACATCACTCAATTACGTTCTCAATTCAAGACTGTTATTCGAATTTGGGAAGATGTGTGGCTAAATAAGAAATCCTGGATTTCTCAATTTTTGACCTCAAAATTCGAGCCACCTCGGTCGATTTTTGCTCGAGATACCCGGGTCGTTGAAATTTCAAAAGATTTAGCGGAATCGTTTTTGGCCGCGAATCACCTGTTAGGATTCTTGCCCGGAAGCCGCTATTATGCCTGTATCGTCCCACCACACCGCCATTTTCGGATTCAGCCTACACGCTTTCGGAAGGAAGAAAATCCTTTGATTATGGTGGCGGTTTTTGGTCAAGTACGCCACATGAAACGGGGGGATTTGGCGGGCAAGGCTTCGGGGGAATTGATTCAAGTGGCCACAGACCCCGATGTGCGTTGTGTCGGTGGATTGAGTAAATTGATTTCTA
>CANHCG010000144.1 GCA_947459055.1 Cytophagaceae bacterium
CCAACGGCCTATAACTTGGCCGTAACGGATCCTAATTTTAAATTCTCTCAAGTATTTAGAACGAACTTAGCCTTAGATAAAAACTTAGGGGATGGCTGGATTTTAGGATTAGAAGGAATTTATACTAAAGATATCAATGCGGTATACTTGGAGAACGTGAATTTGCCAAAATCGACGGTAACTGCTGTTGGAGCAGATAATCGTATGATTTTCTACACCTTGGGTGCAAATGGTTTACCGAGTTCAGCTAGAAATTTCCAGATTTATGGTAATGTGAGAGGAGTAAATGCCCCTGCTGTTGGTAGCAACACAGTTTCTAGTCCTAATATTTCTGATGCAATTGTTATCAAGAATACGGACTTAGGATATTCGTATGCATTTACGGCTACCATTTCAAAGTCATTTGAAAATGGTCTATTTGCTTCCTTAGCTTACACGAATTCTGATTCACGTTCTGTGAATGACGGAGGATCGATTGCACAATCGCAATGGAGAGATCGTGTGGTTTCAGGTGATCCAAATGAGAATGTGGCTTCATATTCTTCATACATGCAAGCACATCGTTTTAATGCGTATGGATCTTATCGCTTGAACTATTTGAATGAGAAAGCAAGCACAACCTTTGGTTTTACTTATTCAGCAGCTCCTGCAGGACGTTTTTCATATACGTATTCGGGTGACATGAACGGAGATAACCAAAATGCAAATGATTTGATTTTTGTTCCTCGTAGTCAATCAGATATTATGTTAAGAGATTTGGGATCTTATACAGCGGCTCAACAATGGGCTGATTTAGATAAGTATATCAATCAAGACGCTTATTTGAGTAAACATCGTGGTCACTATGCAGAACGTAATGGAGCGGAGTTGCCTTGGTCTGCGAACTTTGACTTTAAAGTAATTCAAGATTTCTACATCAAAGTAGGTGGTCAACGAAATACGTTACAGTTTACATTAGACGTATTTAACTTTGGAAACTATGTTTCGCCTCAGTGGGGCTTAAATCAGTCGACACTTCGTGCAGGTTTAATTAATTATGTGGGTAATGATGCTGCTACAGGCAAACCTGTATTCCAGTTCCCATATCGTTCAGGTACTACGCCATTGTCAGATACATTCCAACGTTCATTTGGACTTGGATCTCGTTGGCAAGCACAATTCGGAGTTCGTTATATCTTTAACTAATTCTTAGTAATTACATTCAGTGAAAAAAAGGGAGCATTTGCTCCCTTTTTTTTTGTCTGTAGTTTGTTATTTCCTTTGGCAATCCTTTCATTTCCTTTGGCAATCCTTTAAGGTTTGCCAAAGTTTGAGACGCGATACGCGTCGATTTCCCATAAAAAAAACCGGGTTTCCCCGGTTTCATCTAAAACTCTTTGTGATGTGCCATTCGATGTAAATCTTCAGGACTTAATGATTTGAAATATTCATAGGTAATTTTCAAACCATCTGCGCGGGATACTTTTGGTTCCCAGCCGAGAAGTGCTTTGGCTTTGGTGATATCGGGTTTCCGTTGCTTCGGATCATCCGTGGGCAATGGTAACGAAATTAATTTTTGTGTAGTACCTGTTAATTTGATAATCTCTTCGCCAAATTCTTTAATCGTAATCTCATCTGGGTTTCCAATGTTCACCGGTTGGGCATAATCGCTCAATAGTAAGCGATAAATTCCTTCCACTAAATCATCGACATAGCAAAATGCGCGTGTCTGTGATCCATCGCCAAACATGGTTAAATCCTCCCCGCGCAAGGCCTGGCCAATAAAGGCAGGTAATACACGGCCGTCATTCAGACGCATGCGAGGTCCATAGGTATTGAAAATACGTACAATTCTTGTTTCTAAGCCATGGTAAGTGTGGTAAGCCATGGTCATGGCTTCTTGGAAGCGTTTAGCTTCGTCATAAACACCACGGGGCCCAACTGGATTGACATTACCCCAATATTCTTCAGGTTGAGGATGGACAGTTGGATCGCCATACACCTCCGATGTCGAGGCAATTAGTACCCGCGCACCTTTCACCCTTGCCAAGCCTAAGCAATTATGAATGCCCAATGAGCCCACTTTAAGGGTTTGAATCGGTATTTTCAAATAGTCGATCGGCGAGGCTGGCGATGCGAAATGTAAAATATAATCCAAATTTCCAGGTACATGGATGAATTTGGAAACATCATGGTGGTAAAATTCGAAATTCGACAATTTGAACAAATGTTCAATGTTCTTCAAATCCCCTGTGATCAAATTATCCATCGCGATGACATGGTAGCCCTCTTTGATGAAGCGATCACATAAATGGGAACCTAAAAATCCCGCCCCTCCAGTTATTAAAATTCGTTTCATAGCTTATGAAATGACCGTTTGGCGGCCTATTGAATAATATGTATATCCTAAATCCCTCATTTGAGACGTTTCATATAAATTTCGTCCATCAAAAATAACTTTATTCTTAAGCAAGCTATCCATCCGCTCAAAATCGGGTGTTCTAAATTGTGGCCATTCCGTCACAATCAATAATGCATCCGCCTGATCAATCGCTTCATATGGATTTTTCGAGAAAGTTACCTTGTCTCCCAAAATGGCTTTGACATTTGGCATCGCCTCAGGGTCATAAACGTTTATTTTGCAACCTAATTCCAATAAGGCCTCAATATTATATAATGCCGGCGCCTCCCGAATATCATCTGTATAAGGTTTAAAGGCTAAGCCCCATACGCCAATAGTTTTGCCTGCAAGTTCATTGTTAAAATGGGATTGGATGGTTGGCATCAACTTCGTTTTCTGCTTCTCATTCACCCGCATCACACTATCCAAAATATGGAATTTATAATTATTATCTTCTGATGTTTTCGCCAAAGCCTGTACGTCTTTTGGAAAACAACTTCCACCATAACCAATTCCAGCGAATAAAAAACGCTTTCCGATACGTGAATCTGTACCGATGCCCCGACGAATATCATCCACATTCGCACCGACTAATTCACATAAATTCGCAATCTCATTCATGAAAGTAATTTTTGTTGCCAAAAATGCATTTGCCGCATATTTTGTCATTTCGGCCGAACGCTCATCCATGAAAATAATCGGATTTCCTTGACGTACCAAGGGCGCATATAATACATTCATCAATTCCTTCGCCCGTGGACTTTCTGTTCCAATCACCACTCGATCCGGCTTCATGAAATCCTCCACAGCTACGCCTTCGCGTAAAAATTCAGGATTTGATACGACATCGAAATCAACGGTTGCATTTTTTGCCACCGCATTCCGAACTAATTCGGAGGTTCCCACAGGTACCGTACTTTTATCAATAAGGACGGTGTAATCCTTTAATAAGGGTCCTAAATCATTGGCAACCTGTAAAATATATTTTAAATCCGCAGAACCATCTTCACCTGGAGGCGTGGGTAAAGCTAAAAAGATTATTTTCGCACCCTCAATTCCAGCCGCTAAGTCCGTAGTAAAGTTTAATCGACCTTCCTCCACATTTCGATGAAATAAATCCTCTAAACCTGGTTCATAAATAGGAACTTCACCCGCCTTCATGCGGTTGATTTTATCTTCATTGATGTCGACACAGGTTACTTGATTTCCTGTTTCTGCAAAACAAGTTCCTGTGACTAATCCAACATATCCCGTACCTACAACTGCAATTCTCATTTCTATTTTCTTAGTTTAATTCAAAAATTAAGCACAAAATTAGCTAGTTTTCTTTAAATATTTATAGATGATTGTGTTATGATGTAAATAAATATTTAGGGCTTAGCTAATTTGGTAATGATTTGACCGATACTGCCGGAAGGTTCCATGCAGTTGAGCCAATTAGCCAAGGTCGTCGAAATATCACTAATCGATGTCCGCGCCGTGATTTCATTTGGTTTTACTTTCCAACCATAAAATAACAAGGGCACATGCGTATCATACGCATACAAAGTACTATGCGTAGTTCCTGTTTTCGAACCCATAAACCATTGAGGTTTTAGCAGTACCATAAAATCGCCACTTCGAGCAGGATGGTACCCATTAATCACAAGATGACTATATAAATCATTTAGATTTGAACCTTTGATATTCCGGAGGTCGATTAATTCGGAAAAGCCTTCTTGTTTTTGGTATGACGTGCGAACGACATCGAATAATTTATGGTGGTCAATGCCTAATTTGGTCATCATCCCATGGTTAAAGTATAATTGTGAATTATCCTCAGAAACCAATAAATCCACGTTTCCAAAAGCAGAACCGATCGCCTTTTTCATGTCAGCAGTTGCTTTAACTCGATCGAAAACACCACCGGGCATTTTTTTGCTTTGCAAATAACCTGGCACATCCGCTACGGCATGGTCAGCTGTAAGGAATACCAAAACTTGATCTTTCCCAAATTTCTTATCTAATACAGCTAAAATATCTGCAATATCCTGGTCCAAACGTAGATAAGTATCTTCTAATTCGATGGATTGTGGACCAAATGAGTGACCTACATAATCGGTGGAAGAAAAGCTGATGGCAAGGAAATCTGTATTTCCTTGTTGGCCTAATTTTTCCGAATCAATCGCCTGTAGCGCAAATTCCTTCGTTAATTGGTTGCCATAGGGGGTTGATCGCAATACCTCCAACGGGTTCCCTTCTTTTAAATCATGAGGAAAAGCACTCGTTTTTTCACCTGGAAATTTGCCTTCAAAGGGACTATTGTCTTCAGCACTATTTCGATAGGTTTGGATAGGGTAGAGGGTATTCCAACCTTGTTTTACATATTTAGTAGCTCTTTCTTCCCCATTAAATGCCTGAACCCAAGCAGGTAATTCTTTCATGTAAAAACTAGAGGTAATCCAACGGCCTTCTTTCGAATCATACCAATAAGACCCATCCGCCGTATGTCCACCAGGTAAAATCGCTCCTCGATCTTTTAAGGCAATGGCAATGGTTTTGGAACGGAAATTTTGTGCCATTTTCAATTGGTCCGTAATGGTACTTGTCCACATGTTTTTTGGGGACATCCAACCTGTTTTTCCTGTCGTTCCCACGGTCACAACTGTGCTATCGTCTGTACAATACACTTTTTTGCCAGTCGCCACATCCGTCCAATCATTGCCTACAATGCCATGCACTGCGGGTACTGTCCCCGTATAAACGCTCGTATGACCAGCTGCGGTGACAGTGGGTGCATAATTGTAATGATTATCTTGGCAATTTAGCCCTTCGCGCATCAACCGTTTAAATCCATTTTCCGAATAGCGATCAGCGTATTTGTATAAATAATCGTAACGCATTTGATCCACTACGATACCTACCACTAGAGCTGGCCGTTTAGGTAATGTGGCAGGTTTTTTTTGTGCAAATACCCCGAAAGAAAATAAGCTAAAAAAGAGGAGTAGTAAAAAAATATTTTTCATAGGTAAGAAGGAAATTGATTTAGTTGGATTGCTTGTTTATTCGTTAAATTAATCTCAAAGATATGATTTTCTAAACCATTTGTCAGCGCAATATAGCGTGCTTCATTCTTTTTTTGATATTGACTGATTTGCATCAGACTTTGCTCGGTGATGGCTACATGTGG
>CANHCG010000145.1 GCA_947459055.1 Cytophagaceae bacterium
CATGATGGAGGTTTGATAACGGTTTTGGATCGAGAAACGAAGCAGGTCATTCGACATGTAAAAGCGGGTCAAAAAAGTGTTCGAACGATGTGTTTATTGGGGCCTGGGAAATTAGCTGTAGGATATAGCGATGGCTGGATTCGAGTATTTAATTCGGGTTTTGAAATGATTGAATCATGGCAAGCACATCAAAATTCGGTATTTTCGGTGGTGTATCGGCAGGATAAAGAGGCCTTGTATTCCGTGGGTCGGGACGCGCACATTAAAAGTCATTCTTTGGTCGATAAGCAAGAACTACATGCCATACCGGGGCATATTTATGCGATCAATGATATGGTATTTAGTCCAGATGGCTTGCATTTTGCGACAGCAAGTATGGATAAGACGATAAAGATTTGGGAAACAAGTTCGATGCAATTAAAAAAGGTAATTGATTTTGCGAGGTATGGTTCTCATCAAAATTCGGTTAATCGCTTGATTTGGACGAGCTATGAGGACCTTTTGGTCTCTTGTTCCGATGATAAAAATATTTCTGTTTGGAAAATACATGAAAGAAATTCATTAATTTAGGGTCTTATGAGTGAGCAATTTCAATTTCCTGAAGTCGGTTTTTCCAAGTCCTTTCGAGGCTATCAAGTAGATGAGGTAGAGTCCTATGTGGATGAATTACGTCGTGAATTTGGGCATTTGGTAGATAAAAATAATGCTTTGGAGAAGGAAATTTCTCGGATGCGGGAGTTGGAAAGTTCATTGCTACGTGCCATGCAATTAGCCGAAGAGGCACAAAAGACTTGGCAAGTAAAAGTGGAAGCCGAGGCGAAAGCCACTCAAGAAAAATCGGCGAAAGAGGCAGAAAAATTAGTCGAGGATGCGAAAAAAGAGGCTGAAAAAATCAAGTTTTTGGCTGAATCTGAGCGTAAAAGTTTATTGGCCACGGCAAGTCAGGAATTAAAAGATCAGGAAAGGGGTTTAATTGGCCTGCAAGAAGCCCAGAAGGAGATTGCGAATCAATTGGCCCAAATCGCCCAAAGTACTTTAACGCGTATTCAGTCATGGAATACGCCAGTGCTAGCGCCGGAAAAGGCTGAAACGAATGCGCCTAAACCAGCAGTTCAGAAAACGAACGTGGTGGAAAAAACGAAGGCGCCTTCGAAATCTAGTCCAAAATCTGCGAAAGCGTCTAATGTGAAATCAACGAAGACCGTTAAGGCTAGCGCTACCAAAAAAGTATCGGAAAAAAAGCTTAGTTCGAAGGATATGGAAATTCAAGATGATGGCTTGCCGACTTTAAACAAGGTATTGGAGGCCTATGCAAAATCTACAGGTCCTCGCGGTAAAGTAGGGGATATCAATTAATCCATGGAGATTTACGAAGTTCATTTGGAGGATTTACCATTTTTTTCCTTTCATGGATTATTTCCAGAAGAGCGAATTTTGGGTAATTCCTATCGAATGTCGGTCTCTGTTTCTAAACAAGTTTCACAAGAAATTAAGGATGATATTTCGAAAACCATGGATTATGGCATGATTTATCAGATATGTGCGCAGGTAATGGCTGAACCGGTGGATTTGTTGGAAACGGTTTGTCAACAGGTCGCTGAGAAGATCCAGATTCAATATCCTGATTATCTGTCGATTGAAATTTCCTTGCGTAAAGAACATCCACCTTTGGGCATGGCTGGGGGAAGGTCGATGGTTCGATGGACCGTGCGAAATGAATAGCGATTTTGTCAAAAAAAGAATGTAAATTCGACAGAAATTAAACCCTCTATGCGTCATCAAGTAACCATTAAAGACATTGCGAAACAATTAAATGTTTCCGTTGCCACGGTTTCACGTGCCTTGCGGGATTTACCGGACATTCATCCGGATACCAAAAAAGCTGTATTGGATTTAGCGGCGGAGTTGGATTATCAACCCAATGTATTAGCCACCAGTTTGGTAAAAAGTAAAACCAAAACCTTAGGTGTTATTGTCCCTGATTTGGGATATTATTTCTTTTCAACAGTGGTAAAGGCGATTGAAGAGGCGGCTATTGTGGCAGGATATAGTTTGTTGATTACGCAAACCCAGGAATCTTATGAGCGAGAGCTAACGAATATTCAGAATCTTTCGAGGGGACAGGTGGAAGGTATCATTATTTCTCTTTCGCGGGAAACGATGAATTTAGATCATTTAACTCGTTTACAACGTCGAGGAATTCCTTTGGTATTTTTTGATCGGGATAGTGATGAGATTGTGGCGTCTAAGGTGATGGTGGATAATGAGCAATCGGCCTATGAGGCGGTTAAACATTTGTTGGAGGCCGGTTGTAAGCGAATTGCTTTTTTGGCGGGTCCCAAAAGTGTTTCGGTCAGTAATCAACGGCGTTTGGGTTACCTAAGGGCTTTGTCGGAAGCGGGTATTGAGGAAGATCCATCTTTAATTATACATTCGGATTATTTTCAGGATACAGCGACCCAACAAACCTATGATTTAATGCAATTAAACGATAGACCAGACGGCATATTAGTTGTTTCTGATCGTTTAGCCCTGGGCGTTTTGGTTGCGTTACGGGAATTGAAAATTTCAGTGCCGGAACAAATGAAAATTGTTAGTTTTAATAATGAGCCGATTTGTTCCGTGGTATCACCTTCCATATCCTCTGTGGCGCAGCCTTTGGAGGAAATTGGTCGCTTGGCGATCGAGCTGCTAATTGATCAAATCGAACATAAAGGAGAGGATATTCCAGCTCGAGTGGAGGTATTAAAAACTAATTTAGTAGTTCGTGAATCATCCTCTAATAAGGGCTAATGGCAATTTTTAGCACCTTTTGAATTCCATTTTTCTCCAGCAAGAATAAATATTTTCCCGGATTCAGCTCTTGTGTGATTCGCTGGGATAGACGTCCTGCTTCGGGGTAATCTTTGATTTTTTGTCCTTGCAAATTATATATTTGGAGGGAGTCAAAGGCATCGTTAATTTCCTCATTGGCCTGCTGAATCGATAAGGGAGGATTGACGTCGACGGTGAATTTTTCTTGAAAACATCCTTGAGGATCCGACACAGTGAAGCTGCTTTTTTCGGTGGGGGATACTTTTACACTTCCCAATTTTTCGCCCGTGGACCATTGATAATCACCTTGCCAAGAGGCACTTAGTTCGATTTTGTCTAAATAATTAATGGTTTGGGAGATGGGGTCACGGGGTTTAAAATCCTTCATCACCGTGAATTGATCTAGGACTTTTCCTTCTTCATCGATGAACTTGGCATCCATCCGTTTATTTTCAATTTCAAAATAAAAGGAACCACCTTTCCCAGCCAGACTATACTCCATCACGGGATGTGGATAACCCGCTCGAGGGTTGCCGGTGGCACCACCCACGCCATTGACCACATAAATTACGCCATTTTTGTCCTTGTGATTCGTTTGAAATAAGAATGGGCAAGAATTCTCGGATTTATCGTATTTCCCTGAGGTATTTTGCGTCCAATTAATTTTTTTATTGAATTCACTAGAAGGCCCTTTTAAGCCGTTCAATGGGCGAGAACGTTCGAACACATGGCTATGTCCGGAGATCACCATATCCACATTAAATTCATCGAAAACGGGGGTTAGAATTTCACGTAATTTGGTTAATTCGGGGACTATATCTGAATCATAGGTGCCTTTTGTATAGGGAGGATAGTGAAAATATACGATGACCCAAGGATGTTTATTGGCTTTTAGGTCGTTTTTTAGCCAGGTCAATTGTTCGGAGGGACCATCGAAAATGCGCATGTTATCTCTTCCCCAGGCGTAGGAATCGAGGCAAATAAAATGGGCATTTCCATAGTCGAAGGAATAGTAGGCTTCGGAACTTGAGGCTAAGCCACCGGATTGACCATTGGTAGGTAGGCTAAAATTTTGGAAATAAGCCATGTTGGGATTATCCTGATTCTTAGAATAAGCGTCGTAATCGTGGTTGCCAATGGAAGGGAAAAGTGGACTTTGCTTCAATAAAGGTCCTTTTTCGTAGACATTAAAAAAATTCGTTTGAAAATCAGCATCGGTACCTCCGCCATAAACATTGTCGCCCACGGTCAAAAATAAATTCGTGTAGTTGCCTTTGGCAAATTTTTTAAATCCTTCGTATACATTCGTTTGCGTGATACCTGGATACATATCACCTATACACCAAACAGAAAATTTGTCTTTGGAACCTGGTTTGGGGGCTGTTTTAAAGAAATAAGTAGAATCACCGAGGCTAAGATTATTTCCGGTGATTATTCGATAATAATAGGTGGAATTGGGTTCGAGGGAATCGATTCTTAGGATATGCTCGGTTTGTTGGCCTAATTTAATTTTTGACTGGGTAAATGATTTTGGATTGATGCTGTATTGAACGTGACTCGAAGTGGGTAGGTCGGTCCGGTAACGGATGGTGATGGCCCTTGGGCTAAGTTCTTGCAAATAGGGATTTCGCGTGATTTTTTGTGCCCAAATGGGCTGGATGCCAAGGCCAAAAATGCTAAATAAAATTAAAATAAGCGGGCTAAGTCGCTGGTTCACAAAGGGCTTTTTAAATTGTTGATATAGTAAATCTTACAAAGCTATAAAAAGCTTTTAAAAGCAGAATTATTTCTTGGAAAAATAGGCGGAATTTGTGATATTTGTATCTATTGGAAAATCCAATTAAAATCCTGTTTAAAGGATTTATGTCTTTGGGTTATTCATGGAATCAAACCATTTTTTATGTCTTTAAATTCAAATATTATCCCAATCAACATCGAAGATGAGATGAGAGGGGCCTACATCGATTATTCGATGTCTGTTATTGTTTCTAGAGCCTTGCCGGATGTTCGTGATGGGCTTAAGCCTGTCCACCGCAGGGTGTTGTACGGAATGGAGGAGTTGGGGGTTAGTTATAATAAATCCTACAAGAAATCAGCGCGTATTGTTGGGGAGGTATTAGGAAAGTACCATCCGCATGGGGATTCATCGGTTTATGATACGATGGTTCGTATGGCACAGGACTGGTCATTGCGTTATCCTTTGGTGGATGGCCAGGGTAACTTTGGTTCAGTCGATGGGGACTCTCCAGCAGCGATGCGGTATACGGAGGCTCGTTTGAAGCGGATTGCGGATGAGATGTTGTCGGATTTGAACAAGGAGACGGTTGATTTCCAACCGAATTTCGATGATTCTCTTGAAGAGCCAACTGTCTTGCCGGCTAAGATTCCAAATTTATTATTAAATGGTACGTCTGGAATTGCGGTGGGTATGGCCACGAATATGGCGCCACACAATTTAACGGAGGTGGTTGACGGGATTTCAGCCTATATTGATAATCGGGACATTACGATTCCGGAATTGATGCAATACATTAAGGCGCCTGATTTTCCTACGGGAGGGACAATCTATGGCGTTCAAGGAATTAAAAATGCCTTTGAAACCGGTCGGGGTCGAATTGTGGTGCGTGGAAATGCGACATTTGATACTTCAAAAACGGGTAAAGAACAGATAATTATTTCTGAGATTCC
>CANHCG010000146.1 GCA_947459055.1 Cytophagaceae bacterium
AGCTGTAAAGATTCCAATTGATCCTTGAACTCCTTCGCGCTAATTTCTTGCATGGGAATTAATGACCAGCGGCTTGCCAAGCTAACATGCCTCCAATTAAATTACGGACTTTGCTAAATCCTTCGGATTCTAAATATTCTTTTGCTCGACCTGAACGTGCACCTGACCGACAATGCACAATGAGTTCCACTTCTTTTAAATCCTCAATTTCATCCAAGCGATCTGATAATTCGCCTAAAGGAATCAATTGCGCCCCGATATTAAATTCATCAAATTCGTATTCTTCGCGCACATCCACGATGTGAAGAGCTTCGCCCTGATCCATACGTGTTTTTAATTCGTCTATGGTAATATCTTCCATGTGATTATTGGTTTTCGCCGCCGCCTACGACCCACAAGTCGATGACATCGCCCGGATGGATACTCGTTCCGGTGCAGGTAGCGCAACTTTGTTTAAATACAGAACCCGCCGGTAAGTCGGCCTGGGCTTCATAGGTGATTTTTCCTACTTTTAAATTCAATCCCGCCAAGATGATATTGACTTCATCCATGGGTTTTCCAATTAAGTCCGGTAATTCCATTTCCACATTGGCTGTTCCGTTTCCGATGTATAAATCCACGGCAGTTCCTTTGGGAATACTCGCGCCTGCTTCTAATTTGCGACCTAGGGCTTGAACTTCGATGACCTCTTTGATGCGTGGGTCATTCACTTCGTGCACAATCCCTTTGCGTAAACCGGCGATGAATAATTGTTGCTCTGCACTGCGAACAGAAAGTCCGACCAGGGTAGGTAATTTGATCGTTGGCGGTGTTTCCGAATTAATCGTAATGTAGATTTTACGTCCGGATTTAACCAAGGAATTCGGCAAGGGATATTGCGATAGAATAGTCAAAGGAGGCCGATCAGCGGTAAAAGTACAATCGGAAACTTCGTATTCGAGGTCATTAGCCCCGATGATTTCTTCCATTTTTTCGACACTCATTCCTTTTAGGTTGGGCACTTTAATCGACTCGCCATGGTGCGTGCTCCAAGGTAAATAGACGAAGAAAAAGCCAAAAAACAAGACGAGAAAGAGCGCCAACAAAATGGCGATGTGCGTATAGAGATCTTTCTTGGTTTGAGTAGGAATGATGGCCATAAGAAATCAAATTTGATGCAAGATAGGAAAAAAAATCAGCAGTCGATAGCGAGGAGATGTTTCTGCGCTCATGAACATGAGTGAAAGGCTCCTAGCTAGGGACTGCTGAGAAAAATAGGGCTTGGAACTAGTATTTAAATACTTTATTTCCAGCCATTACTTCTTGTGTTTTTTCGTCAAAAGTTACGCGTTGACCCGTACGATAAGCCGCATTCGACATAATCGTGGCGATTGAGTGCTGATAACCAGCTTCAATCGGCGCGTTAGGTGTTTTACGAGAACGAACACATTCCATCCAGTTTTTGATGTGATTGAATGTCAACTGATCTCCACCTGTATTTGCGCTGGTTTCTACCGCGATTGCCTCGCCTAACTTCATGCTTGGCAATAAATTTGCCTGCATGCCCATTTCTTTTGCATCACGCTCACGAAGACCGCCGTTTGGAGAAATGGTGTTGGTATCCAAATTCAATTCTCCACCATTTGAGTAGTAAATTTCCTTTGTTCCGCCTGCACCGTTTGAGAAACGAGAGGTGAATTGTACTTGGAATCCTTTGGTTGGATCGTTTAATGGGCCGTAATCAAATACGGTTGTTTGCGTATCAGCATTTACGCGGCCATCGTTCCATTGGTAAATACCTCCATTAGAAACGGCTGAACGTGGATGTGGCAAGCCGGTGAACCAGTGTACCGTATCGATTTGGTGAGACATCCATTGGCCTGAAATACCGGATGAATAAGGCCAAAATAAGCGATATTCTAGGTATTTACGAGGATCAAAGGAGTCTTTTGGACGGTTTAATAAGAAACGATTCCAGTCGATATCGGATTCTTTTAAGATTTTAGTGAGGGCTGGGCGTCTCCAACGGCCAGGTTGGTTTACATTCCACAACAATTCCACCATTTTAATATCGCCAAACTTCCCTGATTTGATAAAATCTTCAGCTGCAAAATAGTTCGTTCCTGAACGGCGTTGAGATCCGATCTGAACAATTTTACCTGATTCCTTCACGGCTTTTAATACCGCGCGGTTATCTTCCATCGTTTCTGCCAAAGGCTTTTCGCAATACACATCACAACCCGCTTTTACGGCTTCGATGGTGTGGATGGCGTGTTGGAAATCGGCCGTTGAAATAAATACAGCATCAATTCCTTTGGAGGCATATAATTCGTCGTTATTCCGATAGGTGGTGATTTTGCTCCCTAATTGGCTTTCATAATAGGCAGCTCCTTCTTCCCGGCGGCGGTTCCATAAATCGGATAAACCTACCATCTCAAAGTTCATTTCTTTCGATAATGTTTTAAAAGGAGGTACGTGGGAGGAACGGTGACGGTCTGAAAAACCGACAGCGGCCACGCGCACGCGGTCATTGGCTCCTAAAATCTTGCTATAAGATTTTGGGCTAAATGCGAAGGTTCCTAAGGAAGCAAACGCACTCTTTTGGATAAATTCTCTTCTTTCCATGTTATATGATAGGTTTAACTATTTTGTGATTTTTCTGATTTTGATGTTTTTGTAAAATACGGAATCGCCGTGTTCTTGGAACAAGATGGCTCCTTCATCTTGGCTACCATATCCATCCCATTTCGCGTGCTTGCTATGTGCGACCAATACTTTGAAAATATTGCTTTTGCGCTCGTATTCTAATACTTTGAAGCCATTTAACCAATGTTGGACAATGTTGTTTGGATAAACAATAATCCGACCTTGATTCCACTCGCCAATTTTCTTTTGAAAACGCTTATCATTCTTATTTGAAGGAATGATGTCGTATAGACTTGCTAAGGTCCGATTTCCTACCGTGCCTAATTTCGCATCGGGGTGTTTGTCATCGTCCAATACTTGGTATTCCAAACCGATGGCCGACATGCCTGAATTATACGTTTCATTCACAAAATACTTAACGCCTGAGTTCGCACCTTCAGTTAGTTTAAAATCAAATAAGAGTTCAAAAGCTCCGAATTTCTCGTTCGTTAATATGTCACCACCGTTTCCGGATTCTTTACCGCCTGAACTGTTGACGTGTAATTGGCCTTCTTCAACCGTCCAAACCGCTGGAGGAGCCGTCGTTTTAAATGCAGAACGGAAACCAGTTAAATCCTTACCATTGAAAAGCATTTTGAATCCCAAGGCTTTTTCTTGCTCTGAAAGGGTATTTAATGTGTAGTTTTCAACGGGAGTTACGCTGTCTGTCGGACGAGGTTGCATATCTTTACCTGTTTGAATGCGGATATTTTTCCACATTACCTGTTTGCCAGCCCGATCATCTTTCCCGATGGCATGTACTTGCAAGGCGATGAATCCAGTTGGAGTTAAATCGTCAATTAAATTCGCCACAGGTACATCATTGATCCAAGTACGAATCACACTTCCGATGGCCTCTATGCGGTATTTGTTCCATTCATCCCGTTTAAATGCTTTTTTGGCTGCTGGGTTCATTTCATTTTGGAATAACCAACCACGACGAGCTTCGTCGTAGATGCCGCCGGACCAACCGCGATCGGATGGATCGATTTCCACTTGGTAACCATGTACTCGGCCATTATTTACTTCAGGCTTTGATAAACTACGGATTTGAATGCCGGAATTCATGGAGTTATCCACTTTTAATTCAAGTTCCAAAATGAAATCGCCGTAATCTTTGGCGGTTGCCATGAAGGAATTCGGGGTATTGGCCACCGTTGTTCCGATAATCACCCCATCTTTAATTTCGTATTTGGCTTGGCCATTTAATTGTTTCCAACCATTGAAGGTCTTGCCATCAAATAAAGGCGTCCATTTTTGTGCTTGTGCAGCTAGGGGAAAAAGAAAAGCCGCGAAAATCAAGGAGTAAATTGTTTTTTTCATAATTATTTAAAGGTATCATTGAATTATTTATAAAGATATAATCATTCTTCTTTTACTCAAATAAATATCTAAATATTAATCTTAATCCATTAAATTTGTAGATTATTTGAAAAAGCATGAAAAAACAAACCCAGTCCATTCGCATTCAGGCGGATCGTTCTCATAATCGGGAGCATTCGGTGCCTTTGTATTTAACATCAAGTTTTACGTTTGAGGATGCGGAGCAGGGGCGCGCCATTTTTGCCGAAGAGCAGGCGGGTAATATTTATTCTCGCTACATGAATCCGAATGTGGATGAATTTGTGGAGAAGATGTGTATGCTGGAAAATGCAGAAGATGGGATTGCTTTCTCAACCGGAATGGCGGCGATTTTTGCTTCCATGGCGGGGATTTTACAGACCGGAGATCATGTAGTGGCCTCGAATGCATTGTTTGGTTCAGCGATTCAGATTTTAACAAAAATAACGGCGAAATGGGGCATTGAATGTACGTTTGTGCCGGGGAATGATTTGTCCGCCTGGGAAAAGGCGATTCAGCCAAATACCAAATTTATGTTTTGTGAAAGTCCATCGAATCCGGGTTTGGAACTCATTGATTTAGAAGCTTTGGCGAAATTGAAAGAGGGGAAAAATATTGTGTTGGCGGTGGACAATTGTTTTGCGACACCTATTTTACAAACCCCGCTTGATTTTGGAGCGGATTTGGTGATTCATTCCGCGACGAAATACATCGATGGCCAGGGACGGGTATTAGGGGGTGTGATTTGTGGAAAGAAGGAATACATTCAGGAAATACGTTTTTTTGCGCGTCACACAGGTCCTTCCTTATCGCCATTTAATGCATGGGTGTTATCGAAAAGCTTGGAGCTTTTAGATTTACGTATGGAAAAACATTCGAGTAATGCGCAAGCCCTAGCTGAAGCTTTAGAGGGACATCCAGCGCTGCATGCGGTGAAATATCCCTTTTTACCTTCACATCCACAGTATGATTTGGCTAAAAAGCAGATGAAATACGGGGGTGGAATTTTAACAATCGATATCAAAGGGGGATTTGACAAGGTGCTTGCTTTTTCAAAAGAAGTTAAAATTGTATCTATTTCGCCTAATTTAGGGGATTCGCGGACGATCATGACGCATCCTGCTTCGACTACGCATTCGAAATTATCTGCGGAGGATAGAGCGGCGGTAGGAATTACGGCAGGATTAGTCCGTATTGCGGTTGGCTTGGAGCATATTGATGATTTAAAAGCTGATATTATACACGCCTTGGACGCGATTCGTTAAATGGGAATAGCCCTACTCATTTGTTTACTTTTACTTTTGGTCAATGTGTTGATCGGAGTCTATGTGGAGCGTAAATTGTCAGCATTTATGCAGGATCGTTTGGGTCCTATGGAGGTAGGAAAATGGGGATTATTACAGATTTTTGCGGATTTAATTAAGCTTTTGCAAAAGGAGGACATTGTTCCTGCTTTAGCGCAGCG
>CANHCG010000147.1 GCA_947459055.1 Cytophagaceae bacterium
TTCTTCTTTCTTGTTCAATTAGAATCAGAAGCCCGTTTTTCCGTGTATTCCAAGGCAGATTCCAGTTCATTCAAACAATTCAAAGGAACTATTTTGGATAGTAAAACAAGGAATGAGCTCATCTTTGCGAGTATCACCGTCTCCGGGACATCCATCTCGACCATTAGCAATAGTGAGGGGAAATTTTCAATTAAAATTCCAAACGAAAAGCAGCATTTAAGCCTGATCATTTCATTCCTAGGCTATAAAAATAAAGTGGTTCCTATCGGCGATTTAAAGCCTGAAAAGAATATGTTGTATTTGGAGCCCAGCGATACAATCCTCGAGGAAGTGGTTGTAAAAATGACGGATGCGAAACAAATATTTTTAGGGGTATTAAAAAATCGATCACAAAATTATGGTGATTCCCCTATTCAAATGACTGGTTTTTATCGAGAAACCATTCGAAAACGGCGGACCTACGTTTCCCTTTCTGAATCCATCCTTAGTATTCAAAAGCAAGCCTTTTCATCTGATTTGCAAGACGAAATCAATCTTTTCAAGGGGCGAAAAAATGCGGATTACACGAAATTAGACACGGTAAATTTCAAATTACAAGGAGGTCCTTATTCCGCCTTGTACATTGACCTAATTAAATATCCCCGGTTTATATTTTCAGAAGATGCCTTTGATATATATGATTTTAATATAGAAGATATTACCCAAATAGATGATAATCAGGTATTGGTTTTAGCTTTCAAACAAAAACCCAGCATCGAAAGCCCGCTCTATTATGGGAAAATGTTTATCGATGTGAAAAGTCTTGCGATCGTTAGCGCTACCTTCCAACTAAACGTCGAAGATAAAATCAAATCCGCACTACTATTTACCCGAAAAAAACCTGCTGGAGTTGATTTATATCCCACAGAAGTCCGCTATCAAATTAACTTCCGACAACAAAATGGAAAATGGATTTTTGCTTATTCTCGTGGGGATTTGAACTTTAAATTAAATTGGGAAAAAAGGATATTCAACACCGTCTACAGCACCACGTTTGAAATGGCCGGAACTGATTGGAAAAATCAGGACATCCAAGAGAATCAATCCACTCAAAAATTGACCTCCAATGTAATTATGTCAGATAAAGTGCGCAGTTTAGCTGACCCAGATTTTTGGGGGGAATATAATATCATAGAACCCGAAAAATCGATTGAAGCCGCGATCCGAAAAATTCAACGAAAAAATTTGAATGAGCGTTCCGTTGATTAATTAACGCTCCATTTATTTCTTGGCCTTTAGTTTATCGTATTCCCTTTGTTCCAAAGAGTCGACATCGAATACATAGGCATTTACATACTGAATGCCTAATCCTAAACCCCAACCGGCCATTGGCCAAATAGGCCATGGAAACCGCTCATAACGAGATAATTCTGGCATCCTTAAATACCAAACGATCCAAAGAAATGAGATAACGAGCACATAGGCACTCAGACTTCTTTTAAATTTCGCACGCCTTTTGGCGATTAGCCACAATTGTTGATCCGTACTTTCCATGATGTTAAGTTTTTCTGTTTCGAAATCAGGTGCATACAATAAAGCCAAATTCACCCCGAGTACCTCACCGATCGCATTCAATGAATACAAGCTCGGCTTTCCTTCATTACGTTCCATACGCTGAACCGTTCGCAGCGCAATGCCACTCTTTTCAGAAAGTTCGATTTGAGTCAGCCCTTTCGAGCTACGGATTTCCTTTAATTGTTCTCCAAAATTCATGGCCCAAAGTTGAAGGTTAATTCATAAAAATAAAACGTCATTTTGATGACTTGTTTACGCCATCGGTAATAAATAAGCTATCCGGAATCTGAAACTTATTTTTAAAATCAAATTAGTTGGCCGGTTTCTGCCAAGGCACCCTACCCCCCTCTTGGATAAATGTCATTAACAAATTGTTTAATTTTTTCGTCATCTCTGGATTAGAAAGAACTAGATTATTCTTCTCGAGGGGATCAGTTTTCAAGTTATACAGTTCATAAGGAAGAAAAGGGGAATTTTGCAATAACTTCCAATCTCCCAAGCGTATGGCATGATAGGCTTTTCCGCCATACTGAAGCCCTCCTTCTCTCCTTGTAAAATAGATGGGGCGTTCTGGCTGTTCATTTCCTGTATTAAGAAGCGTATTAGCAAAACTCCTTCCTTCAATTTTATGCGAAAATTTGGCACCTATTAGGTCTAGGATGGTGGGGTAAATGTCCATAGACAGATTAACATGAGTTGAGGTAGCACCTTTGGGGATTTTATTGGGCCAACTTATCACCGTAGGTACACGTAGCCCTCCCTCATACATACTTTGTTTACCATCTCTCACGGGACCATTATTCGCTAAATCCGGCAAATGACCCCCATTATCCGAGGTGAACACAAGAATCGTATTGTCATATTGGCCCGATTGCTTTAAGGCAGCCACCACCTTGCCTATACCATCATCCAGGTGCTCGATTAAGGCCACTAACTTAGCCCGTTTTTCATTCATTCCCGGGTTTTTCTTTAAAACTTTATCCAACCATTCTTTGGGAGGTTGCACAGGAAAATGTGGCGCATTATAGGCCAAATAAAGAAAAAATGGCTGTTTGCTTTGCGCTTGTTTTTGAATATACTCTACCGACCACTGGGTAAATAAATCAGTCGCATGGCCTTGGGGTTCAATTTTCTTATCATTTAAGCGCATGAAATTTATCCCATGGCGAAGATGCGTCCAGTAATCTTCCATCATATCCTCGAGCCAACCATGAAATAAGTCAAAGCCTTTTTCATTCGGAAGATTAGGCGATTCCAAGCCTAAATTCCATTTACCGATGTGAGCGGTATGATAGCCCTCTTTTTTTAGGAGTTTGGGCAACAAAATGGTACTTGGATTCAAATAACCCCAATTATTTTCTGCATTATATCGAATTAGACCGGGAACCCCTACAAAATCAGGATATCTGCCCGACAGTAAGGACGCTCTTGTGGGTGCACAAACTGGTGAATTTGAATAGAAATAATCGAACCTCATTCCATCGTTCCGTAAGAGATCAATGTTAGGCGTACTTAGGTCATTATTATCATAATATGATACATCATGATAACCTAGATCATCGGTAAGGATAATGAGTACGTTAGGTTTTTTATGTTGGGCGAACAACAAAAATCCACACAAACACCAAATAAAAATTGTAAAAATGCCCTTTTTCATTGGCTGTAAATAGTTAAATTAAAGCGGACTGAATTTCATTTTGCCCAAAAAACAGTAAAATATACACAAGAAAATTGAAAATTATCGAAAATCGGCGGCCCTTTGGCAATCCTTGGGCGGACCTTTGGCAATCCTTACCCTACGTATTTAAGTAAACATGTGCAACAAGGTTTGCCAAAGTTCCCCCCCCCCTAATTCACATGCTTCTTAAGAATCCGTTCAGATTCTTTT
The DNA here is from genome assembly GCA_947459055.1 of Cytophagaceae bacterium. Lineage (GTDB taxonomy): Bacteria > Bacteroidota > Bacteroidia > Cytophagales > Spirosomataceae > Aquirufa. The sequence continues at coordinate 3,443 of CANHCG010000147.1, forward strand.
CGTGCTTTTTTGGTTTTCCGTAAACCCCACACTTCGTCTGATGCCATTTTCCGAGTGGCCTGTAAATCCACCACAGGTTCAGGATAATCGATGCCAATCGCGACACCGTATAATTGTTGTTCCATGGCCGTCAACTTCCATGGCTCATGCACTAAATTCCCCGGTACTTTAGCTAATTCCGGAACCCATTTTTTGATAAAAACCCCTTCCGGATCGTGGTCATAGGAATTCTTGATCGGGTTGTACATGCGAATCGTATTAATTCCGGTCAATCCCGCCTGCATTTGAATTTGTGGATAATGAATACCTGGTTCATAGTCGAGAAATTGCCTCGCCAAAAAATGCGCTAAATCTAACCAATTCTGCCACAGATTAAACACAAAAAACGAAACGACCATCGCCCGCATTCGAAAATTCAAATAACCCGTGGCCACGACACAACGCATGCAGGCATCTATCAACGGTACACCCGTTTTCCCTGTTTGCCAAGCCTCGATAAGCCGCTCATCCCGTAGCTTCTCCAGCCCCAAATAAGCCTTGTTCAAAGGCTCAAATTCCATGCGGCACTCATCTTCAAATTTCTGAATAAAATGCCCTTGCCAATGCAATCGAGAAATAAAATTCTGCAAGGATCGCTTATTTTTAGCCGTTTCATAGGTTTGAAGCGTATACAAATACACCATTCGCATACTCAAATTTCCATAAGCCAAATACGGAGAAATTCGACTACAAGAACGCCTACTTGCCTCTGGCTTACTTATCGATGCGCTATATCCGGTATGCCGCGTCTCAACAAAGCCCTTAAGATACTTCCATGCCCAATATTCACCCCCCTCCTGAAAGACTGGGTTTCGCTGGGTAAATGCAACTGGAAGCGAGGGTCCTTTTATTTTTTCATAGTAAACAGAATCTAAGGAGAGCACATTCCAATTCGTCTCACGTACCAGAAACGGCGTGCGACGCATGGTCTCCTCCCAATCACGCTTCCATGTTTTGCGCGAGGCTAATTTCCGAATGACTCCACCAGCAGGAGCCTCTTTCCAAGTAATTTTTTGCTGGGCACAAAATCGTTGAACCTCCAAATCCCGCCGAAAACTAAGGCCATTCCCAATTTCCATATGGGAATAAATTGTCCTTATGTCATATCGCTCAGCCAATTCGTGAAATACCGGAAGTACCTCCGCATGAAAAATATACAATTGACCCTTTCGATCCTCCAAACGCCCCTGCATCTCCATTAAAGATTCATAAACAAATCGCCAATGCCGCACATCACTATCCGGATAATCCAACAAAGACGGCTCAAAGAAATAGACCAGCAAAACAGGAATATCTTCTTCCAATGCTCGATATAATGGTTCATGATCCGTAAACCGAAGGTCACGCTTAAACCACACCATATTAATCGACGTCTTAGTCATGCAGGTTAAACCTAAAAAGCCGAGCGGTTGTTTTCAAAAACTAAGTCAAATTCAGCTAACTTATTTTATTACGGAAGAAATAAATTAGACGCCTTTTAAGAACGTTTCGATAAATCGGACATAAATAAACTGGGGGAATTTGTTTTTCAATCTCATCAAAGCACAATCGTTAAAACAGAAGCTGCCGCCACTTCAAAATTTAATCGATCGAGGCTTATGTTCCGTTTAGCTCCCTCATTTTGAATCAGAATAACCATTTTTCCATCAGGTCGCTTAAAAGCTGCCGCTTGAATCCCTTCCGGTGCGGAGATGCCTAGTCGGACTGAACCCGTCGGGACAAATCGAGCGGCCTGCATGATGATGTAATAGGATTGATTTCGAACAATGTCCTGCCCTGAAATGGTTAATGCCCCCAAGCATTCCGTACATCCCCCAGGTGTATGGGGGCCATAGGTTGGATCATTTGCCAAATTCCATTCGATAGCTGTTTTGGCATGATTATTCACAGCCCCTAAAATGACATTTTTCACATGCCACATAAAATCTCCCGTAAAATCTCCCTTGTAGCCTGTCCATTGCTCCGTAAAA
>CANHCG010000148.1 GCA_947459055.1 Cytophagaceae bacterium
GCCGCCATTGCTTCCACAATCGGAACCGCACGCGGAACCACACATGGATCATGCCGACCCTTTCCCGATACCGTAATCTTATCCCCTGACTCATTCACACTATCTTGATCAATCATAATCGTAGCCACCGGCTTAAATCCAACCCGGAAATAAATGGGCTCCCCATTCGAAATGCCACCCTGAATACCCCCGGAATGATTCGTCAAGGTACGTATCGACCCATCCTCCTTTTTCACAATCACATCATTGTGCGCAGATCCGCGAAGCGCCACCCCATCGAATCCACTACCGTATTCAAAGCCTTTGACCGCATTGATACTCAACATCGCCTTGCCCAATTCTGCATGTAATTTATCAAACACAGGTTCTCCCAATCCCACGGGACATCCCGTTATATAAGCTGAAATCACTCCCCCAACTGAATCCCCTTCCTTTCGAATTTGATCAATATAGGTAAACATTTGCTCAGCTAATAACGGATCAGGACAACGGACCGCATTACTTTCCGTTAAGTTTAGATCCAAATCTTCGACGGGTGTTTCTAATTTCAAAGTACCCACTTGGGATACATAAGCTGAAATCTGCACACCCACTTTTTTCAAAACCATTTTAGCCAAAGCCCCAGCCGCCACACGTGCCACGGTTTCTCTCGCCGAACTTCTTCCACCACCCCGATAATCACGTAAACCATATTTTGCAAAATAGGTGTAATCTGCATGGGATGGTCGAAATTGATCTGCGATATGTGCATAATCTTTGGATCGTTGATCCCCATTCCAAACCAACATCGCGATGGGTGTTCCCGTCGTTTTTCCTTCAAAAACCCCAGATAAAACTTCGATTGAATCCGCCTCTTTGCGTTGCGTCGTAATTCGTGACTGCCCTGGTTTCCGACGATCAAGTTCCGACTGTACAAAGTCTAAATCAAAATCAATCCCTGAAGGACAACCTTGCACAACGACGCCTACCGCCGGACCATGTGATTCCCCGAAGGTGCTAATCTGAAATAATTTTCCGTAAATACTTCCCATATTAAATTATTTTGGTCTTTTCCAAACCAAGTAAACAATGACTGAACTCATTCCTAAGAGAATCAAATTGACCACTTGGCGCCAATTGACCCACCTCGACCAAACCACATCCAAGGTATCTTTAAATTCAATTCCTCGATACAATTCCGCTTCCCCACGAAGGGTATTGAGCCGATTATCCGAGGATTTACCTTCGACCGAAATCTCAATTTTCGACCGCAAGGTGTCGAACTTGGCTGTCTTCACATTAAAATAAATCCATTGGAAATATTTTCCGAGGACAAATTTACCCGGTTGTTTGGGAATTACTTGAATTATTTCGGTTTTATTCCCAAACATTTTTTCACGAAAAGGGGCTATCGAGGTGGACGTCGATAGGGTAGAGAAATCCAAAAAATAATCTGAGTCAACCGTTTTTGAATCCCATAATATGCTATTTCCATCTCCGACTAAACTCGCCGTATACTTGATAGGTTGTCCCGTGGATGGCTTGAGGGTAGTAATTTTTTCGATCAATTGGAAATTTCCCACCGGCACTCGACCACTCAATGGATGCTGGGGTAAAGGCACTGGTCGAATCAACAAGGCTTTACTCACAAAATACATCGGACTTTTTTCCAAGGATTTCGCCTGTACCTTCAGAACGCGAAAACGCAAGGCCGGAATTCGAATCACTCGTCCATCCAAGGGGAAATAGCTTGCCTGGAAAAAACGATATTCTGTAAACAATTTTCCATCGATTTTGACCTTTAGAACGCGTTCGGTGGTTAATCCAAAATTTTCCTCCCAACAATTTCTTGGTTTAATCTGCTGAATAAATTGTGGAATTTGAACATCATTTTGATCAAATTCCAAGGCCAATGGATTCGATTCCGGTACGAAAAATGACATTTTAAGGGTGAATCCCTGCCCAATAAAGGGTTTGGATACATCCGAGGATACAATAAAAAAGGGCTGATTCGTATTTCCATTGAGTTCAACAGGAATTTCCGGACTCTCTTGCGTTTCCTCAGAATCAATCTGACCAGGAGATACGCTCAGGGTGAATGCATCGATGCGAAGGGTTTGTTGGCCCGCCTCCACCTCGACACTCGGAACAGCTACATTCCCAATGGAAGGAACTTCATAATATTGCGAAAACGTCAACGATTGAATTAATTGACCATTCACCATATTGGCAGATTTACTTCGACTAATGCCTTGCTTTTTAAAGGTGGGAATATCGGGAAATCGATAGGCCGGACTTTGCTCATTCAAGGTATTTGGGGAAGAAAATACAAGAGAAATAACAAAGGGTTCTGTGACCGCAATAGCCTTAGAGGGGACTTGAACCACGACAGATTCTTTAACCTGTCCCGCGCATTCCATCACTGGAAGGCTAAAAAGGCTAAAAAAAAGCAATAAGAGCAGTAAAAATCTTGCCATTCTTGCAATTTACACATTTTGCTTGGCAGAAAATCATGGAATTAACGAAAAAGTTGTACCCGAAAGGAAATTCCCAAGGCGACATAATAATCATCCCCATGCGTCAAACTTCGACCCGCGGAGATGTCTAATTTGACATGGTCACTCAGGTAATAGGCATATCCGCCATCAAACCATTGATCCGTATCCGCCGATGGATAACGACCAAATATTTCCACGTAGGCATATCCCCTTTTACCTAAAATCACATTAGGTGCGATGCGATAGATCCCCTCTAGGTTCCCGTTCGTATGAAATTCAGTTCCCAAATTAAAGCCGACCCCCATGTTGTCTGTGAAGTCAATTTGACTCGTCATGACCACATCGGCCACCGAATGAGGCAAGGAATTACGCTCACTTTCATCCCGATTTAAATTACTCAATTGATAATGACTGATCACTGAGGTCCTTGGAAACCATCGATTCCCAGGCGTGATGGCCCATTTGAAACCAATGGCCTCAGAATTAAACCCGACAGGCAGTCCTTCCCCCTTCGATAAGGTACTTACATACCTAAGTTCTAATCGAGGATGAACGCCATATTTAAGTAAGGTGGTCGGAAATAAATAAGAAGACTGATTAGCCGCCTGCGCAGCATTGAATCCCATCTCCACTTGCATATAGCCCCGCTTGACGATAAAAGGGCATTCTGTTTGATCTGGGCGATCCGTCTCGATGCGACCCGTTTGTTGGCCCATTACTTGGCCAAAGAATCCCACACAAAATACAAATGTCCATATTCGAATCATGGACAAATATATAAATTTTTAGTCTACCCTAAAAATTTATTTAGTCTTTCCGATAGAAAATCCTAGCACTCCTGAAAACTCGCCGAACCAGATGGACTGAGAGGCATTGTCGACGGATCGACCGGTGGTATGTACATCCCAAAGATTGGTAAATCCACCTTTAAGATCCGTTTGAAAAAATAACAATCGGCTGATGTTCAAGCGCAAACCTGTCCGAGCAGAGGCCCCTGCCCCTGCTAAATTCCAAAAATTATTTTGACCAACATGAAAAAGGCGAACATCGGATCGAGGAACAACCACCCCCGCGCCAATCCCGTTTACCCAATCCAATTGCATTTTTCCGGCTTTCGCCCGCCATATTGGTTTATAATGATCAAGTTCAATCGCGGCATAATTAAACCCATCCGTGTGCTCATAATCAACAAAATCGCTAGGCGTAATGACAATCGGGGCATTCGAAAAACTACCGACATAGGCAGGATTAACCGGAATTGCGGGACTAGACACTTGGCTCGAAATATTACCTGTAATATGAGTGGTTTGAAAATCATTCACTACATATTTCATGTGATCCCAACCTAGGCTAATCGACCAATTTTCCTTAAAAAAATAGCCCCCATGTAAATTAAATTGCGGTATCGAGAATAAGGAAGGATTAAAATACGTTTCAAAGCCATCAAAGGGCGTAGGCGCATCGGATGCCTCCACATTCGATAGGGTAAAATCATAGCCGGGTCCTTTGAACCGAATATCGGAACTCGGATAAGCCGAACGATTATAGCCCCAATAGACAAAATAAGTGCCTTTTCTTTGAAGATGCTGACCGAAAGCTGGAAGACTTAGAACAACCAATAAAATAAAATACTTAAGCATGCGTTAAAAATAAATACCCGCAAATGTGAGAAATATTATGCTGTAAAAAGAATCAGTTTTATGATTATTGGAAGAAAATTAAATTTTCATTCGATTTTTTAATTGACAAATCCGTAAATTGCATGCCCGATTGAAACCATACCCTATTCAAAAGGAATTTAAACACATGAGAAAAGCTACCGTAAAATTTGAATACAAAACCTTCACCTTGGGCGCAGAAATCACCGAAGAGCAGAAGGCGTATTTTAGTACATATGGGGTTATCCAATTTAAAAAGTTTATTTCCCCAGAAACAGCTGATTTATTTATTCAAGAATTAGCTGAAATAGAGAAAAAATGGTTGGCCGAAGGAACCCAAAAAATCAATGGTATTCCCTTGAAGTTTGGAAAAAATGCGGAAGGAAAAGACATGATCCAACGAATGTGCTTCACCAATAAACACAGTGCATTATTGGCTGAGTTTTTAAAGGATCCCCGTTTGAGCCAATTAATCGAGTTCTTAGCACCCTACGAAGGCCGTATTTCAGAAGATGAAAAAGATGGCTTAGTGTTTAATCATTATATAAACCAACCCAATTCTAAATTTACCCAAATGGGCTGGCACACCGATAGCCCACGGGATTTGTTTTTAGGACAAAAAATATTGCCCATGTTAAACGTGGGAATCCATTTGGACAATTGCCCTTCAGCCAACGGAGGCCTTCGTGTTATTCCTGGCACGCATAATCAAAGTGTTCTTAAATTATTGTTTGGAAAGAAACAATTCATTGACCACAAACCTGATGAACGGGAAGTCGCTTTTGAAATTGAAAAAGGGGATTTAACCATTCACGATGGTCGTTTGTGGCATCGGGTAGAAGTTTCTCCTAATTATGGTGAAAAATCCCGTCGGCGCGTCATGTATGTTCCAATCATCACGGGGAAGTTCAAGCCAAAAACAGCCGACAGCAAAACGCCTTTTTATCATCGCTTCACCAAGGTGGTTACGAAATAAAACAAAGATATCATTCAAAACCGTCCCGAAAAGACGGTTTTTTTATGCCTTCGATTCCATATAGGATTGCAGAATGATCGTGGCCGAAACCCGATCCACCGTTCCCTTTTCCCGACGATCCTTCTTCGACATCCCCCCCGCAATCATCGCTTGCATCGCAAGTTTCGAAGTAAAACGTTCATCATGCTCGATTAAGGGCATTTCAGGAAATTTCTTTTTGAAAGATTTAATAAAAAAGCGAACGCCTGCCGTCGAATCCGTATCTGAATTATCGAGATTTTTAGGCATTCCGATGACCACTTGGTCCACCACTTCCTTTGCAAAATAAGTCTGCAAAAA
>CANHCG010000149.1 GCA_947459055.1 Cytophagaceae bacterium
GGAATTTGGGTGCGCGGAATTTTGAAATCAAACCATTCCTGCAGCGGCATGTCGATCCCTATGCCATGCATGTAATTAAACAAGGATTTCTTCAATCCCTCACTGAATTGCGCATGGTCAGTCCCTGTTGGGTCCGTATGCTCTAAATCATTGTTCGCGAATTTTCCTGGGGTCGGGTTTAGGATTTCGATGTGGTAGGCGTCGGGATGTAGGCCAACCGGACTATGGGCCGTTAAAGCAAATTGATGCCAAAATCCGGAATGCATCACGCCATTTTCTATCAGTTGGCGTACGACCTCCAGTGAATCCACTGTCTCCTGCGCCGTCTGCGTAGGAAATCCATACATCAAATAGGCATGTACCAAAATACCCGCTTGTGTAAAATGATCAGCCACCTGAGCCACTTGGGCTACCGTGACGCCTTTGTCAATTAATTCCAATAATCGATCCGATGCAACTTCCAATCCGCCTGACACCGCGATACAGCCCGAACGAACAAGTAATTGGCATAAATCCCTCGTAAAACTTTTCTCAAATCGGATATTCGTCCACCATACTACCGTCAAGTCCCTTCGGATGATTTCCAAGGCCACGTCGCGCATCAAAGCTGGCGGGGCGGCTTCGTCCACAAAATGAAATCCGTTGTTTCCTGTTTGTTGGATCATTGCCTCGATGCGGTCAACCAACATCGGTGCCGTCGTGGATTCGTAGTTTTTGATGTAGTCTAACGAGATATCGCAAAACGTACATTTGCCCCAATAACAACCATGAGCAAGTGTCAATTTATTCCAGCGCCCATCGCTCCACAATCGATGCATCGGATTCGCAACCTCTATGACTGATAAATACTTGTCCAAATGTAAATCCGTGTAATCCGGAATACCCACGTCTTTTTGCTTCACATCCGAATCCTTCGATCCATTCAAGTAGGTGACGATTCCATCGATGCAACAAAACGTCCTTTTCAAATCCTTCAATTCTCTTGAGCCTTTCAAATGCTCCAAAAGGTTTATCAAAGGCGTTTCTCCATCATCCAGGGTGATAAAGTCGATAAATTCAAATACGCGGGGCTCTTGCAAGGAGCGTAGTTCGGTATTCGCATAGCCTCCGCCAAAAGCTACTTTGATGTGGGGATGCTGTTTTTTGATCCATTGTCCACATCGTAAAGCACTGTATAAATTGCCCGGAAAAGGTGCTGTGATGGCAACCAAATCAGGCTTTTCTTCTTGGATTTTTTCCTCCAAAATTTTCACCAATATTTCATCGATGTAAGTGAGGGGTGATTGCAATGCCTGGTTTAATTCATGGAAATTGGAGGCTGATCTTCCGAGCCGCTCGGCGTATCGACTGAAACCAAAATTAGGGTCAACAGCCTCAATCAGTAAATCAGAAATATCTTCTAAATATAGCGTAGCCAAATGCCTTGCTTTATCGCGCACACCCATGCTGCCAAAAGCCCATTCCAAATCCGTTACTTGTTGAAAACGAGACGCTTCCGGCAGGTAATTTTGCTCGGCTATCAGATGTGCGAGTGTAGGGTTTTTATCGTGTAAAAAGGAAATGACGGGGTCAATAGTGCGAATGTAGGACTGTTGTAGTCGGAGCATACGCGCTCCATTCGCCTGTAATTTTATGCCGCTTCCTTCGATGTGGGCAAAAAGGTTTTTTAAGCCGTTTTTGGAAAATAATTGGAGGATGACCTCCAGGCCTAGGTCGGCCTGATACGATGCTAAATTTTTTGTATTCAAAAACCCCTTTAAATAAGCCGTCGCCGGATAGGGCGTATTTAATTGGGTAAAAGGTGGGGTAATAAAAAATACCTTCGGATCTCTTGAACTCATGTATCAATAAATTGATATTTTTTTGATTAACCCAGATTAATGGGTTGATCTCTTTACCTTTGCCAAACCGGGAAGGATTGGCAAAGGTAAGGGACAAAGGGAAGTGCTATTGATATCCCGCCTTCTTTTTTTCTCTTTTTTCTTCTTTTTTCTCTTTCGGTGTTTTAGCGGGTTCTTTCTTTTCCGCCTTTTTGGAATTCATGCCTTTGGCCATGGTTTTAGGGGTTTAGGCGAGCAAGAACGGGAATTAAACGGACAAAATGTTACAAATAACGAGTTTAATTTTAATTTTCATCCTCCATTTACTTTAGTAATTAATCATTTTTTTACTTTGGCCCTTTGATTTTTTGTAAGTTCTTCGATTTTCTTTTGCTATTCTTGGATGGCTCTAGTTAATACCGCAACAACAATTGACATAGGTAATACCTTAAATTATACCCTTCTCAAGATCCCTCCTTAATCCCCTTTATCACCTCAGGCAAAAGCTTTTTTACCTGTTGAGCAATAATTCGAATTTGTCGGAGATCATTGCCTACGTATACGCTAAGGGACTTTAAAGCACGACCCGTAGACAAATCATACCGATTACGTATAAAATATGCGATTGAATTATTTTAAGTAAGAGTGCATTTTCAAATGTTCATCGAAGGTATCGCCGCCCAATGTGGTTTCAAAAACAAGTCAAGTTTAAATTTTGCCTTTAAAGCAGATTTTGGGACAACGCCAGTAGATTGGATCAAAATAGAGGGACTCTATTCAGTTAAAATCAGGTTTCTGATAATTTTTTTTCGACAAGGAAAATGTCAATGGTAACCTTTAGCTTTGCCAAACCTTTGGAGGATTGGCAAAGCTAGACGAGAGCCCTGCCAAAGTGGGAGTCCTATCTATGCGAGAACTAACTAGGTGAGAACCCAAAGATATAGTTAGGTTTACTTAGAATGAAAGCCATTTCCAGCGTTTGGCCCAGTCGTTTAATACTTCATTTCGCCATCGAGAAATTGTTTTGCCACCCTGTATTTTACCATCATAAAAGGAAGGATCGCTACGATCGGAGAACCAATTTGGCCCTAAAGGAAAATCCGTGGCGTGAGGTTTTCCTGGCCAGGAATTGGTAACGACCAATTGGCCATTTGGAATATTCAATTCCGGAATAAAGGACGTAAATGAATATTCGACAAGCTCGGCTTGTTTGGGCACATACTTCAAGGCATATTCCCCATGACCCAAATAATAACCAGGCCATTTTTGGGTCGATTCTTTATAAGTAGTTTCCATCCAAAAACAAACAGAATCCCTCGCTACCTGGATTTCAGGTCCCTTCAGATGAAATTCAACCAGGGTGCAAAAAGCAACCGAATCTCGGAGGGTCGTCGGTGCCGAATAAACAACCCTAGGACTATACGAAATTGGACTGAAACTGCCGCCCCAACTAGCCCGTTCAGGCCGACTAGGATCTCCATCCATTAGATACAGCAGCGACGGAGTATCCCCCATTTTAATTTCACCTTGGTAATAATTTTTGAAATCCGTACCTAAAAAACCGGCACCCTGAATGTTACGAGTAAAATAGTCGGTCGGATTAATTTCGTCCAACTGCTTATTGTTCGAAAAAAAGCCATAATAAGACGAATTGACCTCGATAAAATGGAGATTCGGGAAGTTTTGGGCCACATAGGCATAACTCGTGGCGCCCCATTTTTTGTTCGGCCCCCCGATCCAATACACCCTAATATTCTTTTCAATCTCCGGTGCATTATGAAGCGCTTGCGCCACATCGTCCAATCCTCCCCAAACCAAAACCCATAAAGGCGATTTACTCTTCTTTTTGGCGCATTTGATAATCCAATTCGAACCCTCCGTAGCCTGCGAATAACCTACATAGGGCGCTTTCCCGGACCGGCCTTGTTTACTTATGGAACGAAGAAAAGATGGAGAAGCCAAACCGTTTTGGTGGGCGGCTAACTTTGGCAAATCTTTTTCATATAGGTCGATCATCCGCAAAATCTCCTTAACATTTCCCTTGCCATAAGATGGGGATGAAACGAGGCCCTCGATTTGGAACCGATCACTATACATAAGTAAATGGGCCAACGATTGATTGTCATCCGGATCAGTCCCTCCAATATCCGTACTAATCAATATCCTGGGTTTTTCAGGTACTGCTTGTTGAGCCTGTGTGACCAAGGAAATCAACATCGATAGCAAAAGAAATAGATTTAGCGCGCTTGAATTCAAGGTTTCTGAATTTGGGTAAAGGTCCAATAGCCAAAATATGCTATGCTTTCGTGGTTACCAACTTATTTGTTTTTATTTATCTATCATCCAAAATATGATTTTTTCCCTTTAGCTTTGCCAAACCGGGTAGGATTGGCAAAGCTAGAAGGGGGGGGACTAGTCAAACAATTGAATTCGTTTGTTTTGAATAATCGGTTTCGCCCAAAAACCTATACTGAAAATATAAGCCAAACTGATGAACAAAATGCCCATCCCCATTTGTAAACCCCAATGATCCCCGATCCAACCTACCAAAAACGGAACAATCGCCCCACCAATAATCCCCGTCACAATAATGCCCGAGAAAGAACCATGGTGCTTGTCGACCGAATTTAAGGCCAACGAAAAAATCACCGGATAAATCACCGAGGCAAAAAAACCGACCAACGGAAATGCCACCAACGCATACCCAACAGGCCCCCAAAGCGCAAAACCCAGCGAAATCATCGCCAATAACGTAAACGAAGACAACACCCACCGACTATCCATGATTTTCAACAACACCAAACCCAATATCCCCCCAGCCGTCATTAAGCCCCAAAAATACGCCACCGTATCTGCCCCAACCGTCTGCGGATCCACCTTGTGATAGGTCGCTAAAAATTGCGATATCCAATTCGCCACCCCTTGTTCCGTTCCCACATAACACAACATCGCGAAAAAATATAAAAGCACATATTTGTTTTTGAATAACTCGATATGAGTGGCTAAAGGCCCCGCTTTTTCATCTTCCTGAAGTTCTACTTTGGGGAATTTGGATACATAAATCACCCCTATCATCCCAATGCAAATCGCCACAAACAGAAAATAAAGTGAAATCCAAGATAAATTTTCTGGCAAATAGGTAAAAATGGCGGACATCCAATTGGACTCCGTCTGAGCTAATTTTTTTTGACTCAAAAAATATTGATAAACCATAGGACTTAGGAAGGAAGCAAAGCCAAAAGTCAACTGCCCCATCACCGAATAAAATGCATAATGTTCCTCCCCACCCGCAGTCCGGAGGAGTGGATTAATGACCACTTGCAACATCGCCATGCCGCAACCAATCAGAAAAAGCGACAAAATAGCCGATAAATAGTTCGGGAAAATGACCATCAACATCGAACCCAAACAGGCCAATCCAAACGCAAAAACCATCACCTTTTTCTCTTGATAGATCTCCAAAAACATCCCCGCCGGAATGGACATAATCCCATAAGCAATGAAAAAAGCAAATGGGAGCAAGGCTACTAGCGTGAGGTTTAAGTGGAATCCTTGAATGATATCCGGAATTAGCGGA
>CANHCG010000150.1 GCA_947459055.1 Cytophagaceae bacterium
ATTTTTGTTGACCCAACAATTAGGCGAGATGGGTAAGAAAATTCATGCCGGTCGGTCAAGAAATGATCAAGTATTAGTGGATTTAAAACTATTCATGCGGGCGAAAATCGAGGAAATTTCGAAAGCTTCGGGTGAATTATTTGATGTCCTTCTATTGAAAAGCGAAGTGCACAAAGACGATTTGTTGCCCGGATATACACATTTACAAATCGCCATGCCCTCTTCTTTTGGCCTTTGGTTTGGTGCCTATGCAGAGAGTTTGGTGGAAGATGCGGAATTATTGGAGGCGGCGTTTCGTTTGGCCAACAAAAACCCATTAGGTTCCGGCGCAGGATATGGATCATCATTCCCATTAGATCGTCAATTAACGACCGAATTATTGGGTTTCGAACATCCTCATGTAAATGTGGTAAATGCACAAATGTCGCGGGGAAAAACAGAAATGTATGTATTAAATGCCATTAGCCAAATCTCAAGCACGTTGAGCAAATTAGCCATGGATGTATGTTTGTATAATTCACAAAACTTTGGTTTTATCGAATTACCGAGTGAATTAACAACCGGAAGTTCAATTATGCCACACAAGAAAAATCCAGATGTGGCGGAATTGTTGCGCGGTAAAGCCAATAAATTAAAGGCCTTGCCGGTTCAAATGCATTTATTGACAAGCAATTTACCCTCAGGCTACCACCGGGAATTCCAATTAACAAAGGAATTATTGATGCCCGCCATCGATGAAATCTTGGATCTTATTTCAATGACCAGCTATTTAGTGAGTAACATGCAGGTCAAAAAAAATTTATTACAAGATGCCAAATACGATTTATTATTTTCTGTGGAGGAGGTCAATAAATTAGTGGTTTCAGGTATTTCGTTCCGAGAGGCATATCAAATCGTAGGTAAAAAAATCGAATCCGGTGATTTTGAAGGCAGTTCGCGCAAACTTTCCCACAGCCATTTAGGAAGTATGGGGAATTTAGGAATTACTGAAATTCAAGCGCAAAAAGATACGCTATGGGCCAAATTTGGGTTTGAAGAGGTAAATAAAGCCATTCAGACATTATTGGCTTAAGCATTCGCCATCATTTTTTGGAGATATTTCCCGACAATATCAAACTCAAGATTCACCCGATCACCCTCTTGGATTTGGTGAAACACGGTGTGTTCATAGGTATAAGGAATAATGGCCACGGAAAAGGTATGTTGACCCGAATCCACAACCGTTAAGCTCGTTCCATTTACGCAAATAGAGCCTTTTTCCACGGTCAAATGCTTGCTTTCCACCGGATAAGAAAAATGAAAATGCCATGAACCATCCTGATTGATAATTTCTATACAAATCCCCGTTAAATCCACATGCCCTTGGACAATATGGCCATCAAAACGACCATTGGCAGCGAGACAACGTTCCAAATTAACCTCTTGCCCAATTTTCAAATCCCCTAAATTCGTTTTTTTCAAGGTCTCATCGATCGCAGTTACGCGGTATTGCTCCCCTTGAATTTCCACGACCGTTAAACAAACTCCGTTGTGTGCCAACGATTGATCGATTTTCAATTCATGCGTAAATGGACAAGAGAACCAAAAATCCACGTTCGTTGCTTGAATTTCCTTCTTTTCCAATACCCCTAAAGCCTCCACGATTCCTGTAAACATGTGATTTATTTTATATTTTTACGGATTGATAAACAAAATTAATCCATTCCCATGAAATTCAATAAATGGTACTTGATTATTGCGCTCGGATTAGGCGGGCTTATTTATGTCAGTATCCCAGAAAAGCGCATATTAGTTCCTCTACAAGATGCAGATTCCTTGCAAGTGGCCAAAGAACGTACCCAAAAAGATATTGAATTTGCTGAAGCTGAAAATTCGCCCATAAAAGACAAAGTTGCATTTAAACACCTATCCTATTTCCCCTATTCCAAAAAATACCGCATTGAATTTAAAGTGGAAAGAGCTGCCGAAATAAAAAAAGTCAGCATGAAAATGAATGATGGAACGGAGGAAGAGAATATTTTATTTGGAAAAATCAAAGGGGAAATTGACGGAAAGGTCATTGAATTAACCTTATACCAACATGAAAATGGGGATTTTTTCCTCCCCTTTAAAGACAAAACCGCCCCCACAGAAACCTATGGAGGCGGTAGGTACTTAGATTTTCCCCTAAATAAACTATCAGACAATCAAATTGTAATCGATTTCAACCAGGCCTATTTTCCCTATTGCGCTTATAACGCCACATTTGCATGCCCTATCCCTCCTAAGGAAAATGAAATTCCCATCCGTATCCCGGCGGGAGAAAAAAATCCTTAAGGAACCGATTGAACGAAAGATGCTCCAGAGAGATCTTTGCTAATGCTCGGTCGGCCCCGATAGGTGATTTTACTAGCGCCACTGGCCTCCACTTTCAAGGTTTTTTGTACATGTAATTCTATTTTACTAGCGCCACTTGCATCCACATCCACGTCACGTGCGAGTAAATCTTTAGCTTCTACTTTGCTAGCGCCCGAACAACCAATTTCTAATTTACCTACCCGACCGGCCAATTCCGCCTTCGAGGCACCCGAAAATTCTAAGATTAATTTATCTGCATTGATTTCAGCGATTTGCACTTTAGAGGCCCCAGAAAAAGATAATCGCATTTGTTCCTCATTGGTAAATCCATTTACAAAGACTTTTGTTGCCCCAGAAAACTCCGCGTCTTTTAATTCCGGCATAGTAATTTTTAACACTATTTTTTTGTCCTTGGACCAAATTCCCCAGCTCCATTTCACATCTTTTTCGATACGCAAAACAGAGCCCGTAGAAGTCACTTCAATGTCATTTAAATCACCGGATTCTCCCATAGCCGTCAGTGAACAAACAGGACCTTTTTGAATGTAGATTTCGAAGGCCTCACCTACTTCAATGGCTCGAAATGCATTGACTTTAAATTTACGTGTGGCCTCCTCGGCAAAGATTTGAAAAAGCGGGGCTGTTGCGAACAATAAGAAGCCCAATAGGAATATTCGTTTCATAATGTGTTGGTTGAATGAAGCGTAGATGTTTGAATGTTGAAATTAGTTGCACGGTCTTATTTTTTTCCTTTGGGATCTTTCCAAGAAATCACCACATTTGGATTAGATTTTATGTTCACATCCGATTTAGGTCCTTTCATCCCTTGGATAGATTTTGTGGCATTAAGATCCATTTTAGCTTGATTTCCGATAGACACCAGCGCCTTTTCCGTCTCCCAGTCGGATGCCAATAATTCCGAAGAATCAAAGGCTGAAGCCGCTAATATTTTTGAATTCCCTTGCAAGGTCAAACTATGAAAGCCATGTAAAACCACGGATAATTGGTCAGCATTAAATCCTCGTAGTTCCGTTCGTGCATTTCCACCTAAGTCTAATTTAGTCAAAGAAGGGGTCTGAATGGTAATTTCTAAACCCGATTGCACATCTGGGAATTTTAAAATACCATTCTCCACTTTGGCCATGCTTTCGAAATTATTAAAGGAGGTATTTTCCGATTTGAAAGTAATCTGGGCAGGCCCCTGAACAATTTTAATGGACGCAGATTCTGAATTTGGCATTTCGATGCTGTTGAAATTGGCCAGGCTTTTGGTGATTTCAAATTCGGGTTTACTATCGCCTTCCTTATTTTCCGATGAATTTTCGTTGAAATCTTTCGGTGCCCGATTCAGACAAATCAAGCCTTTTTCCACCGAGAAAGTCCATTGAGAGCCGACAAACAAGTCTTCATCATCCCTAAAATACCCACCATCGATCAAGTTATCGATAAAATGTGCGAATTCCTTGGACATTCCAAATGGCTTTCCATAGGGTACCAGGATTTTCACGCGAAGACGTTGATTTCTAAATTTGAAATTTTTAAGTCCAAAATGGGTGTCAAATATCATTTGTTGGCCTTTTTGCTGATAGGCATATTGGATTCCTTTGGCGAAATTTTCGGCCTCGATGCGAGAATTTCCGTTGGATTTCGCGTATTGAATCACCTGAATCGTTTTTCCATCATACCCTTCCATAGTAATTTGGGCACGAGAAAATCCATCGCGATTATAATCATGTTGTTCGTCCTCATCCAAAAATTCCTCCGCAAGCATATTGGAACCTAATAATTTTTCCCAAATGCTCTCATTCGAAACTCGATTTATTTGAAAATTTACGGTAGAGTCTGCGCTAATTTCTTTAACAACATTGACCGAGGCGGTGCGTTGGAAATTCCGACCCACAAAGGCAAAGGCGGCGAAAAGGCCGATCCAGCCAACAATAGCCATCGTAGTTGAAATGTATTTGTAGGAGCGGTTATAAAATTTGCGGTTGGCCAACAAAGAAACACCCCCTATCCCAATCCCCACGACCATCGGAATGACCGCCGCATAGGCCGCCCAGATCGACCAAGCTGGCAAATCTTGAGCCAATAAAAAGATAGGAATCGCCTCACCAAAAGCCAGTGAAATTTGGCCATGGTCCATGCCCGAATATCCGGCAGTGCTTAAGGCAACTAAGGCTATGGTTAATGCCAATGCTATTATGATAAGAACTATGCCTAAGGTGTATTGGAAAAACCAGCGAAAGACATTAATAACTGGTTTAGCCCATGAAAATACAATCGTAAAAATGCGGAAAGGGAAAAGCAATAAACGCGTGACAAATGTTTCCCCCTCCTTATTTGGCTGAATCGTTTCCTTAATATTTTTCTCAATGTTTTCAAGGGTAATCGGTTCCCCCGTCATTTCCATTTTATCCGTCAGCGTTTTCGCCTCTGGAGAAATCGCCAAAATCACCAAATAAGCCACGATGCCCGAACCAAAAAAGATCGCAGAAATTACTGCAAATACACGTAACAAACCCACATCCCAACCCGTATAGGCCGCTATACCAGAAATCACCCCACCAATCACCTTTTTTTCAGGGTCCCTGTAAAACTTCCGATAAGATTTATCTTCGGTTAAATTCAATTCCCCTGGAATAGCGATCCAACAAATAATGTAGGCCCAGAAAACAAAATTACCTACATATAACAAGGGTAAAAGACCGAAAAAACCAACCAATAAAATCAAGCGGATCCAAATCGGATCCAAACTGAAATAATTGGCTAAACCTGCCGCCACGCCACCAATTTGCTTGCGGGTAATATCCCGACGAAAGGGTTTCGCTGAATTAAATAATTTTTCAGAGGAATTGGATGTAGCCTTAGTTTGTTGGGCATTCTCCTTTTTGTCATCTTCCATTTCCACTTCTTGGAAATCGGCCACGGTTCCTAAGGAGGCAATTAAGGCTTTCACGTGTTCCTCTGTAATCGCCTCTGTTTTTTCTTGTTCGCGAATGCTCCAGAATTTTTCGGCGATGCGCGCTTCGATGTCGGCAATAATTTCTTTGGAACC
>CANHCG010000151.1 GCA_947459055.1 Cytophagaceae bacterium
ACCTCAATCGGATGTGAATCCTTGTGCGCCGAAATTGACTTTGGCTCCACCGGCTTGTGATTTGTTGGATAAGGACCCAACCTGTAATTCGACGAGCTTTGAGAATTCACTTACTTGGGTGCCAACCTTAACTGGAAATTGTGACCAAAGTTTAGCAAGTTATCGGATTTATTATTCCAAAGATGGTAGCAATTTTAAGTTGATTTCCGAGGTGAATGCACTAAAATATGTGCACAAAAAAGCAGATTCATTTATTGGTTGTTATTATGTGACCGCAGTGAGTCAGTTAGGTAAGGAGTCGCCAAAAAGCGAAACGTTTTGTCAAGATAATTGTCCATCATTTGAATTGCCAAATATTTTTAGTCCCAATGGGGATGGTAAAAATGATTTCTTTTTAGCGATGCGTTGTCCGCGTTTTGTGACGCAGGTTTCATGTAAAATTGTGGATCGGAATGGCCAATTAGTCTATGATTATCAAGGAGATATGGCGGGATTTGGTTGGAATGGTAAGGACATGAATGGTAATATGATGGCGCCATCCACCTATTTTTACACTTGCGAGGTGGCATTTGATGTGGTGAATGTGGCATTAAAAACGAAGACCTTGAAGGGTTGGGTCGAACTCGTCAAATGAGCAAGCTTATCGTTGTGATCGATGGGGAATGTCAATTTTGCCAATTTTCATCGCGGCTTTTACGTAAAATTATTGCCGCGGACATGATCTTTTTAAATCAAAATGACCCTCAAGTTATTGAATTAGAAAAGCAATTTCCTTCGGATAATTGGGCCATTGAAAGTATTAAACTGCTTTCAGATTCAGAAGTATTCGTGAAATCAGCGGCTATTCGGTTGCTTATGCGGGAGGCCCGATTTGTGTTTCAGCCACTAAGAATCATCTTTATTCTACCCACAAAGGTCTTAAATTGGGCCTATGATTGGGTGGCGAGTAATCGGTATTTTTGGAATAAGGCTTGTTCGATTACTTTACCGGGAGATAAGGTTTAGTTTTGGTGAAAAAGTCGGCATTTAATCGAAAAGGTGCCTTGACTGTTTCGTCGATTGTATTTTCGGAGTCTTTAGGTTTGCAGGCACTGTATAAAATAACAGAGGTGCATAGGATTAAAAAAGGAATTTTGAAAAACTCAAGGTACGCAAGTTGGCATTTAAATCGGTTTTTGGCCTATCTTTGTGCCCATAAAAGATTTTCAAATTTAATTTAATCATAATGAAAGCATATGTTTTTCCGGGCCAAGGATCCCAATTTCCAGGAATGGCAAAGGATTTATATGAAAATTATGCCTTGGCTCGTGAGGTTTTTGAGGAGGCGGACCAACAACTTGGATTTTCATTATCGAAAATCATGTTTGAGGGTACGGATGAGGAGTTGAAACAAACCAATGTAACTCAGCCAGCCATCTATTTACATTCGGTGTTAATTGCCAAATTAGGTGCCTCTTTTCAGCCAGCTATGGTTGCGGGACATTCCTTAGGAGAGTTTTCGGCATTAGTTGCTGCGGGTGGCTTGACATGGCAAGATGGTTTGGCCTTGGTGTACAAGCGCGCCATGGCGATGCAAAAAGCATGTGAATTAGAGCCAAGTACGATGGCGGCTGTGCTCGGTCTAGCAGATGCCCAAATTGAGGCTATTTGTGCGGAATTTGGAGGACAGGTTGTGGCAGCGAATTACAATTGTCCAGGTCAAGTGGTGATTTCGGGTAGTTTGGCTGGCATTGAGGCAGCGGGAGAAAAATTAAAGGAGGCCGGTGCTAAGCGGGTTTTGACCTTACCGGTAGGTGGGGCTTTTCATTCCCCTTTCATGGAACCGGCGCGAATTGAACTTGCAGCGGCGATTGAAGCGACGAAAATCAATAAGCCTATTTGCCCTATTTTTCAAAACGTGAATGCGCAGGCTTCCCAAGATGAAGGAGAAATTAAAGCGAATTTAATTTTACAATTGACAGGCGCTGTGCGTTGGACCCAATCCGTCGAAGCGATGGTAGCGGCAGGTGCGACGGAATTTATTGAATGTGGGCCTGGGAAAGTTTTGCAAGGATTAGTGCGTAAAATTCATGCAGAGGCCTTGGTTTCCTCCATGGAGCTAGTAGGCTGATTTTGAGGGCTTGACCCTTTAGCAGAATAAATAATTCAATTATTTTGAATCATTGTTTGTTAATTACCCCCCAAGCCCCTATTTTTGCACTCGATTTAGTACTGACCTATGGTGTAAAGGTAACACACCAGTTTTTGGTTCTGGTTTTCTAGGTTCGAATCCTAGTAGGTCAACTGGATATGTTAAAAGTCCTCATATTGCATGAGGACTTTTTTTATTAGGGGGTTAATATTTTCTTTAATTCCTCAAACACATTTTTCTTCTTAAACTCCCGGGCTAAATCCCCATACGCCCAAAGCGTGAAGTTCAGTGGTTTTTGATTTTTGATTTCTTCAGGAACTACAAACGTGGACACGCCTCCCTTTTTTGTTTTAATGACCACGACACCATTTGCTCCCCGAACGCCATAAATGGCTGTGGTGGATGGGTCTTTTAGGACCGTAACTGACTCGATATCATTTGGATTAATCGTGTTGGTATTCGAGATAGGTACATCGTCGACAACATATAGTGGGCTATTGGCATTGATCGAGCCAAAACCACGAATCCGCACCATCGCAGCCCCACCGGGAGAATTGTCATTGCTGACGGTAACTCCCGCCACTTGGCCTGTTAATTTCTGGTTCAATGTCCCAGCGGCGACCTGATTTAATCGGTCGGGTTGAACAGTACCAATAGCTCCATTCGAATTTTTTGATTCCAATTTAACACTGGGTTCGATAAATCTTGGAATGAATTGCAATCCTATCCCCATTTTTCCTTGAGCACTTTTCCCTTGGCTCAATTTTAACTCTTGTAATTCGCGTAAGGGGATCGCACTCGTATCGCGATATTCTCCTTTAGTAAATAAATCAGTTGGGTCGCGGAAACAGATAAATAAGGAATCATTTCGGATGAAAAAAGTGCGTTGGGCAGTTTCTTGTTGGCTTCCTGAGGAAAGTGTTTTACCAAAATAATGATCTAAAATACCAATTAAATCATTTTGAGCTCTTGCCTGAAAGGCAACCAAAAGCAAAAAGATCCCAATCAACTGTTTCATTTTATTTCGTTTAAAGGGTAGCTAACACATCCCCTAATTTTTCATAGGATAAAATCATAGAACGAACATTGTGGTAATTTATTTTCCACGAATGTGACATGTGTCGCCATATCGGTTCGCCTTCTCGAGTCATCAATGGCCACCATTCGCCCGTATTGTAATTAATCATTTTGTCAAACACAAAGCGATGTACTTGCTTATGTGCGTTCAAGAATTTTTCGTCTTTGGTTAATAAATAAGCATCGACCATGCCGATCAACATTTCCGCTTGTTGCCAAAATTCCTTTTCCCGATCATATACCTCGCCTTCATGCGATCCTTCCACATAGACCCCTCCGAATTCCCAGTCAATACCATAATTCATCGAATGATAAAAGGCCTTTTCCAAATTTACCCGGTATTCTTCCACATCAAATCCTCCCACACGTAACGCATGCATGAGCAACCAACCAAATTCTGAATTATGACCATAGGAGGTATTGTCCACGGCGGAGGCTTTCTGGCCACCTTCGGCAAAGCGATCCCAGCCCCATACAATATCAAATTTGATCTGTGGCGCTACTGACCAATCTGCCCAGAACTGCGGAATACCTGTTCCAGTCGTGGCGTTCATTACTTTTTGAATTAATATATCGATGGATTCTTTCAGTTTCCGGCGATGTAATTCCTTGCCGCTCGCTTCATACAAAGTCGTAAAGGCCTCCATCAAGTGCATATGCACATCCAAGGTTTTTCGATCCCCGCCCGGAGAACCAGGCCCCATTAACTCCCATTTTTCAGAGAAAAATTCCCAATAGCCACCTAGATTCGTATCTACGGCATATTTTTGTAATAGATCAAAACATTTTTCAGCATACTCTAGGCCAATCGGATCACCCGTTGCCAAGGTATATTCACTCAAACTATAGATGGCAAAACTATGGCCATAACCGATTTTTTGCTTGTTGGTCGGCTCACCTTTCCGATTCATCATCCAATAAAATCCACCATTTTCGGCATCCCACATGTTATTCAATAAAAAATGAACCCCATGCTCCGCCATCTCTTTCATGATAGGTCCACCAAACCCATGTCGATAGGCTTGTGAATAAGTAAATACCGAGCGCGTTTGGGCAATTAAGGATTTTTCATCGGTGCCCGAATCCTCTCCAAATTCATTGAAATGGGTTAGGAATCCTCCAAAGGTTTTATCCATGGTTCGCTTGGACCAAAAAGGTAATAAATGAGATTCCGTATAGGATTTAATTTCTTCTCGAAGCGCGATAATTTCTTCTTTATTCATGTGTTTTTAGGTTTAGTTGTTCTATTTCGGATGGACTCGCTGAGCCCGTTTCACCAATTTTATGGATGGAAATATGAGCACACAGGGTTGCAAATTCGCAACTTTCTGAAATGCTTGCCCCCGCCGCGCGGGCAGCCGAAAAGGCCGCCACAATCATATCACCTGCACCCACTGTATCGATTTCGCCGGTTGGGCCAATCGCCTGTTGCCAATGGATTCCATCCGGGTCTGCATATACCAAGCCCTGTTCCCCTAAAGTCACCAAGGCGGCCACATCACGTCTGCTTACCCAATTTTTAATGTGCTCAAAATCCGGTGCTTGATTTTTTATTTCGCTTTCAGAAATACCCAAAATTTGGGATAATTCATGTTCGTTGACCTTTATTGGTATTTGTGTGGCCACAGATCCTAAAGATCGCAAATCGGCCAATGCAGGTTTATTCGCTCGCCGAATCGTGCTCTGTAAGCGCTCGATACTCTGGTTGTTTAATAAGGGATTTTGAAATTGTTCATTGACAACGATCCAATCAACGAGATGAATTTGCTGGCTTAGTTGATCAATTAAATATTCCGATTTATGAGAGAACCTATTATTCTGTGTGCCAAAATCAATGCGATGATCTTCGATGGAGTCCAACATGGGTTTGGAATAGGTCGGTGTGTCTATATCGGCATGTATCGCCAAATGATCCGTTTTAATTCCTAAATGACGACATTGAAACTGCATTTCTCGGCCGAATAAATCTTCTCCAATGGCTCCATAGGCATGAACTTCAACCCCTAAATGGGCCAGGTTTTTGGCTACATTGCCCGCTCCCCCCAAATAACCTTTGGGCTTGGCACCCCAATGCACAATTTTACCGGTTTCAACAGAAATTTCGGAGGTGTTTTTATTTTGTTGGAAATAAAAATCAACCGCAAAATCCCCAATAATGGCAATTTTTACT
>CANHCG010000152.1 GCA_947459055.1 Cytophagaceae bacterium
AATACCCCACGTTGTATTCCTTGGTATTTTGTTTGAGTTACTAACGAAAAAGATGCTGGAGGGAGATATTCAGGTCGCTTGTCAACTTTATACTGAATTTTATCTATCATCCCCTGGCTATGTTCAATTCTTACTCCTATGGCAAAAGACTTGGATTCTATTTCAATATCCTTTTTTTGTAATAATTGGAAAATATCCCGGGCAGAATGACCGGTAGCTAATAAAACTGATTCGCCAATAAATTCCTTTTCCTCATTCACAATGACTCCTCGAATCACCTTATTTTGAATGATAAAATCGGTCACACGCGAATGAAAATGGATTTCACCACCTGCTTCTAAAATTGCGTTTCTCATCGCCGCGATGATACCAGGTAATTTGTTTGTCCCGATGTGCGGATGGGCCTCAAATAGAATATCTGGGTTCGCACCAAAGGTCACAAAACATTCCAATACCTGTTTAATATCTCCTCTTTTCGTACTTCTTGTATATAATTTACCATCCGAATAGGTTCCCGCTCCCCCTTCTCCAAAACAATAATTACTATCTTCATTGACCAAATCATAGCGGTTGATTGCTGCCAAATCTCTTCTCCTTTCCCGTACATCTTTTCCCCGTTCAAGGATTATTGGTTTAAAGCCCAATTTTAATAATTCAATGGCTGCAAATATTCCCGCAGGACCACTTCCTATAATGAGAACTCGTTTGGCATTGGATTTGATTTTAGGAAAATATGGTTGAAAAGATTGATTAAAATCATAGTCTTTGGGATAAAAACCGATGCGAATATTGGCTTTAATTTGTCTGCTTCTGGCATCAATGGACTTCTTTTCGAGTCTATATTGCGTACTATTCCATACATTTGTGGAAACCTCAGATTTTATAAACTGATCGAGTAATTCTTTCGAATAAGCTACTTCAGGACTAACAATAAAATCTTTGAATTCAATCATACGCTATTTTTACACGAATTTACTAATTCATTTGAATACCACATGAATAATCTTGCAAACGAAATAAGTCCGTATTTACTCCAACATAAAGATAACCCTGTTCATTGGCAAGCTTGGCACTCAGAAACGCTTCAAATGGCCATT
Source organism: Cytophagaceae bacterium (assembly GCA_947459055.1). Classification (GTDB taxonomy): domain Bacteria; phylum Bacteroidota; class Bacteroidia; order Cytophagales; family Spirosomataceae; genus Aquirufa. The sequence continues at coordinate 1,098 of CANHCG010000152.1, forward strand.
GAACAAGACAAACCTATTTTATTGAGTATCGGTTATGCTGCTTGTCATTGGTGTCATGTGATGGAACATGAATGCTTTGAAAAACAGGATGTCGCAGATGTGATGAATGCCCATTTTATCAACATCAAAATCGATCGAGAAGAACGTCCTGATATTGATATGATTTACATGGAGGCAATCCAACAAATGGGCCTGCATGGCGGTTGGCCGCTCAACGTATTTTTATTACCCAATCAAAAACCTTTTTATGGGGGAACTTATTTTCCCAAAACCAAGTGGATTTCAATATTGGAATCTATTCATCAGGCTTTCAAAAATAATCGAAATGATTTAGAAGCTTCAGCTGAAGGTTTTGCCCAGGGTATTCAAAATGATTTCAGCGTTTTTATTCCTACCGCAATCGAAGAAATACCCGAAATCATGCCTCGCATCATGGAAAGGATTATTTCCGCCATGGATCCCGTGTTTGGTGGTGTTCAAAAAGCACCTAAATTTCCACTACCCTCGGTATTGAATTTAATTGAGTCTATTCCACCTTATGAATGTGTAGAAAACCATTTTAAGCAATATTCAGACAGTCAATTAACTCGTATGGCGCAAGGGGGGATTTTTGATCAATTAGCTGGGGGTTTTTCTAGGTATTCGGTCGATTCAGAATGGTTTTGCCCCCATTTTGAAAAAATGTTATACGATAATGCTCAATTATTATTCGTCTATGCAAAAGCCTATCAAAGATATCCTTTTGAACTTTACAAAGAAGTAATTAATCAAACGATTGGGTTTTTAGACGGTGAATTATGTGGACCAAACGGCTTATATTTTTCAGCCATAGATGCAGATAGTGAAGGAATAGAGGGAGCTTTTTATACCTGGACGTATGAGGAGTTATTGAATTTTTTGCCGTTAAAAGAACATCGAGTATTTTATGAAACCTATCAAATTTTACCTAATGGTAATTGGGAACATGGTCGAAATATTCTTTTCAAACAAAAGCCTAATCTTAATTCTGAATTCCATCTTGAACTATCTACTTTATCCGCCATTCGAGCTCAGCGGATTAGGCCACAAACCGATACAAAACAATTATTAGCTTGGAATGCGATGCTCGTGACTGCTTTTATTGAAATAGGTCATTCATTTCAGGATGAAAAGTATATTACAAAGGGAGTTGATTTACTAAAGGAAATCAACCATTGTTTTTTTGAGGGAGATTTGATTTTACATCAAACGAGTTATTCTAGCCAACCCATTGTTGCTTTTCTAGATGATTTAGCCTGTTTATTGAAAGCAAGCATTGATGTGTATTTGTATACGGGGTATGAGGAATACTTAGCGAAAGCATTGCTTTTGGGTGATAAAATTAAGACTGAGTTTACGCAGGATACTTTTTATTCTTATGTGGGTTCACAAGGTGAACAGTTGATTGCCAATAAATTTGAAATCACTGACTCCGTCTGCCCTTCCTCCAATAGTATGATTTGTGAATCATTTTTATGGCTAGGTTATCTTTCAAACCAAGTCGACTATTCTACTATAGGTAAGGAAATGGTTGAGAAAATTCTTGAACAAGCACAAGCTAATCCGATATATTATGCGAATTGGCTTCGAATCTATGCTGAATGGTTCGCCTATCCGAAAGTATTTATCAAATTTGATGCATCTACCTATTCAAAATTAAATTTAATAAAGGAAGATTGGCCAATTGAATCTTCAATGATGCATTTAATTCCTAATGAAAAACCTGGTTTTATGGTTTGTATTCAGGATCAATGCCTACAACCCGTGGTGACTTTAAATGATTTGAAAGAGCAATTGGTTACACTTATTTAATTCGATTTGGGTTTTCGCTTACAAAAGCGCCCCAACCTTTTTTCGTTCCTTTGATCGTAGAGGTAATGTTATTATTATGAAAATGATGACAAATAGCGATCCCAAGAGCATCTGTGGCATCAAATAATTTCGAATCTAATTGTATTCCTCCGATAACCTCGACCATTTTGGCCACTTGTTCTTTGGATGCATTTCCATTGCCTGTAACGGACTGTTTTACTTTTTTGGGTTCATATTCGGCAATGGGAATACTTTTTGAAAATGCTAAGGACATCACCATGCCTTGGACGCGACCTAATTTTAACATTGATTGAACATTCTTTCCAAAAAAAGGTGATTCAATCGCAATTTCATCTGGTAAAAATTCTTCAATGATTCCTAAAACACGTTCATGTATTTTTAGAAATTTAGCTCCTTGGGTCGTGTATTTAGTTAGGTTTAAAACACCATACTGTAGAACGGTTACTTTATCTCGCTGAATATGAATTAATCCATAGCCCAAAAATCGGGTTCCGGGATCTATACCTAAAATTATTTTTTCTGCATTTGAACTCGTAATTTGCGACATAATTCGTGCTCATGTTTATACATCAAATTCCTTCCTTTGTGCCTCGAATATTTCCAAAATTACATTGGCAAGGAAAACATAGTCAGGATGAACCTCATGTGTATTTTACATTTGATGATGGTCCATGTCCTGAAATTACCAATTTTGTTTTGGATGAGCTGAATAAATATCAGGCCAAGGCCTCTTTTTTTTGCATCGGCAAGAATATGGCTGAGTTTCCTGAATTAACCCAACAAATTATTCAAGCAGGACATGGTATTGGTAATCATACCATGCATCATGCAAATGCCTGGAAAATGGATCAAGTTTCTTATCTCAAAGAAATTGATGATTGCCAACAAGTTATATCAAGTTTTGGTATCCAATCCATCGGCTTTCGTCCCCCATATGGCCGTTTTGGGAAATCCTTTTACCGAAATAATGCCACGAATTTAAAAACATATATGTGGTCAATATTAACAGGTGATTATAATACGTCACTAAATCCCAATCATATCATAGTTTCGTGTAAAAAGGCATTGAAACCTGGGGCTATTCTCGTTTTTCATGATAGTGTAAAGGCTTTTCCTTTATTGAAAATGATCTTACCTGCACTTTTACAAGAATGCATTCAAAAAGGCCTAAAACCGATATCCTTATGATCGATACCCATGCCCATTTATACGATGAAATCTTTACGGCCGATTTACCTGCGGTCATGGACGAAATTCATGCCTCTGGTGTTAAGGAAGTTTGGTTACCCAATTGCGACCTAGCTTCATGGCATGAATTAACTACATTGGCAGCGTTGTATCCTAAGGTTTGCAAACCTATGATTGGTTTACATCCAACCTATGTAAAAGAGGATTATGAGGCTCAATTAGCTGATATGCAGGAAATTATATCCAACAAATCCGTATTAGCCATTGGCGAAATCGGCTTAGATTATTATTGGGATCTCAGTTTTGTAGCTGAACAAAAATTGGCCTTTGAACAACAGTGCCATTGGGCATTAGATAAGCATCTGTGGATTGATGTGCATTGTCGAAAGGCCTATGCGGATCTGATTAAAATATTAAAACAACCAAAATTCAAAGAGGTTATTGGAATAATTCATTGTTTTTCAGGCGACGCGGCCGAAGCTAAACATTTGATCGATTTAGGCTTTTTATTGGGAATTGGAGGTGTTATTACGTACAAGAATACCAATTTATTTGATTCGATACGAGAGATCCCTTTGGAACATATCGTTTTAGAAACGGATGCACCTTATTTAACCCCAGTCCCGCATCGCGGAACACCTAATTCGCCTAAATATATTCCATTAATTGCGCAAAAATTAGCTGATTTGTATGAAATTTCGCTCAATGAATTGATTGATCAAACCTCAAAAAATGCAATAAAACTCAAAGAATATTCAAATTATCTATAAGATTATTGGTTTGATTCTTCCATTGAATCAGTGCTTCACGTAAATTATGGACGTATTTATTTCTTGAGCGGCTAAATTGATTCCAATCTCCGTTAAATAATTGTTTACCTTTTTGTACTAACAAAACCTTTTGAGAAAGCTTTAAAACATCGCCTAAATCATGGCTAATTAGCACACAGGGGATGTTCTTTTCCTTAACGATAAGGCGTATAATATCTATCAGTTCTAATTTTTGTTCCGTATCCAATTGGCTAAAGGGTTCATCCAAAACTAAATAGTCAATGGGTTTACTAATGGACTCCAACATGGCGATTTTTTGCCTTTCACCACCAGATAGGTGTTGGATTTTCGATTCGAGTAATTGGCTTAATCGAAATATTTTTGTGTAATATGAAATGAGTATTTTTTTCTTTTTTAATGGATGGTTTTCAAAAAGCAT
>CANHCG010000153.1 GCA_947459055.1 Cytophagaceae bacterium
ATGCGGCTAATCCCGAAAATCGCTATTCCTTTTTAGTTTTGGCTGACCGGAAGGATTTGTTTGAACGTGGTGAAATGGCGGTAGGTGATGTACCTAAACAAGTCGATGTCGACGTCCGAGGCGTTAAACGCTTAGGGCTTTTGGTTCAAGTAAAAAACCATAATCTGCTTAAATCCATGGCAAATTGGGCCGATGCCTATTTTACGATGGTAGGGAATGCGAAGCCCACGCAGATTCCGAATGACGGGGAACGATATATTTTAACCCCTAAAGCCAACGATTTTCCTCGAATAAATTCTCCCACTGTTTTTGGAGCACGCCCAGGAAACCCATTCTTTTATGCAATAGCAGCCACGGGAGCCGGTAAATTACTTTATACCTGCCGGAATTTGCCCTTAGGGCTCCAACTAGACACGCAGACCGGGATCATTACTGGGACGGTTAAAAAGCCTGGAACCTATCTAGTCGGGTTAGAAGTCAAAAATTTAAAAGGCTTAGCTAAAAAGGAATTGCGGATTGAAATTGGCGATAAGATCTCGTTGACGCCGCCGATTGGTTGGAATGGCTGGAATTCCTGGTCGCGAAGTATCGATCAGGAAAAAGTGATTGCCTCGACGGATGCGATGGTAACGAAAGGGTTGAAAAGTCATGGTTGGTCTTACATTAACATCGATGATTCTTGGGAAGGTTATCGCGGGGGTGAATTTAATGCGATCCAACCGAATGAAAAATTCCCCGCTTGGCAGCAAATGATCGATTATATACATGCTAAAGGACTTAAACTGGGCGTTTATTCCACCCCTATGTTGACAACTTATGCCGGTTATGTAGGTGCCTCTTCCTTATTTCCTACAGGAGATTTTCCGGATTCCATTCGAGCGAATAAACGTTCATATCGTTACATTGGACCCTACCGATTTGAAGATGCAGATGCTAAACAGATGGCCAAATGGGGCGTCGATTATTTAAAATATGATTGGCGAATTGAGCTTCGTTCAGCGGAAATCATGTCGGAGGCTTTAAAGAAATCAGGACGCGATATTCATTATAGCATTTCCAATTCAGCCCCATTTGCTAATGCGAAGGATTGGGCGCGTTTGACAAATTCGTTTCGAACGGGTCCCGATATTCGAGATTCATGGCTGAGTTTATATATTTCTTCGTTTGAAAATGAGCGTTGGAATCCTTTTGTGGGTCCTGGTCATTGGGCGGATCCCGATATGATGATTGTGGGAAATGTCACTACGGGTACAGAAATGCATCCCACCCGCTTAACTCCGGATGAGCAATATAGCCATGTAAGTTTATTTAGTTTATTGGCTGCGCCTTTGTTGATCGGCTGTCCCATCGACCAATTGGATGATTTCACCCTGAATTTATTATCAAACGACGAAGTAATCGAAATCAATCAAGATCCTTTAGGAAAACCTGCGGAAAAACTAAAAACAGTTAATGGGGTGCAAGTTTGGTTAAAGAAATTGGCCAATGGCGATTATGCTTTAGGTTTATTTAATGTGGCGAATTGGGGCAATACGCCGGAAACTTTTTTCCGGTGGGGGGATGAGAAATCTGTGGATTTTAAAATTAGTGTCAGCGAATTAGGGCTTTCAGGAAATTACGTTTTTCGTGATGTTTGGAGACAAAAGGATTTTTCACATGGATCTACTTGGTCAGGCCAAATTGCCCATCACGGTGTCCAATTTTTAAGGTTAAAGAAACGCTAATTTTGTAATAAATTAGGTAATCTTCTTATGTAATCAGATCCTATTTTAATGCTTTTCGTTCTCAAATTTTAGGGTAAGGCGAAGGCTACGTAGGAATTTCCTTTGGGTACGCCCAATTTTGTTCCACCACAAGCAATGACAATAAATTGTTTACCCCCAACCATATACGTAGACGGAGTTGCAAAGGCAGCGGCGGGCAATTGGGTTTCAAAAATCAATTGACCCGTATGGCGATTGTAAATTCGTAATTTACCATCTTTGGCAGCACCAATAATCAGAAGGCCATTTTCTGTGATGATTGGACCCCCATAATTTTCAGCTCCCGTATTATGGATGCCTTTTTTCGCTAATTCGGGTTCGTCTCCAAAAGGAATTTTCCATAAATATTTTCCCGTGTTTAAATCGATGGCATTTAAGGTAGACCAAGGAGGACTAATGCCAGGTAATCCGGTCGAATCCAAAAACTTAATGTAGCCTGTCATTTTGTAAGGTATGTTGCTTTTGCTTTGGGTAAAAATGATATCTTTTTCATTTGTTGTCTCTTTCATGAGCATCGAGCTGATTTGGTCCTTAATTTCAGCGCTCAATTGGGGAAAACCAGGCATCATCCCTTTTCCTTGGCTTATCATGGTTTGAACAAATGCTTTATTTCGTGTCTTGTAAATTTCGGCCAAAGCGGGGTATCCACTTTTGGGATTTCCTTGTAAATTTTCTCCATGGCAGGAGGCGCAATAGCTTTGGTATAAACCCATGGCCCCTTTTTGTTTTCCTCCGATTTCTTTTTTCATGGTTTGTGTACGGGCCATTTCATTGGAATTGATGTAAATGATTCCTTTGCTTGGATCGGCTCCGGCACCTCCCCATTCACCGCCTCCATCGAAACCGGGTAAAATCAGGGTACCTGTTTCGGTTGGTGGATAATACCACGACCGTTTCATCTCACGGATTGCTTTTTTTAGCGCCTCAGGGTGCTTGGAATATGGATTGATATCAGTGATTTTTAATTCATCCGATTGCCTGGCATAGGGCGCTGGTAAAAGTGGCATGGGTTGGGTTTTCCAAGGTTTTTCACCGGGTAAAGCGATGGTGGAAACTTTTCGCTCCACAATCGGGAATAAAGGTTTGCCGGTCACTCGATCGAATACGAATACATATCCTTGTTTGGTGATTTGAGCAACGGCATCAATTTTTTTACCTTTTCGGGTGATGGTGACCAAATTGGGCGGAGCAGGTAAATCGCGGTCCCATAAATCATGGTGCGTGGTTTGAAAATGCCATAAACGTTTTCCGCTTCGAATATCGAGGGCAATGAGGCAATTCGCAAATAAGTTTTTCCCTTCCCGATTCCCTCCCCAAAAATCATAGCCCGCCGAACCTGTTGGGACATATAATATTCCTCGCTTTGGATCCACGGCCATACCAGCCCAGTTATTAGCCGCTCCTACATATTCATTTTTATAGGCATCTTTTGGCCAGGTGTCATATCCAAATTCACCTGGATAGGGGATGGTATGAAAGGTCCAAACTAATTTTCCTGTCCTTACATCAAAGGCCCGAAGATCCCCAGGGGCAGCATCCGCCCCTTCGGATAATCGAACGGGCATAATGATCAAATTTTCGAAAATAGTTCCCGGCGTATTTGAAATAACGAATTTATCTTTGGCAATAGAGGGTAATCCGGTATGCAAATCTATTTTCCCTTCTACTCCAAAATCTGCCGCAGGTTTCCCTGTTCGTGCATCCAATGCCCACAAATTCGAACCTGCAGTGAATAGAATTCGTTTTTCCTTTCCATCGGTCCAATAGCTTACCCCGCGACTTGTAGCAGACCAATGCTTCAAAGGATCTCCAAAGCGCCAAATTTCTTTTCCCGTCGCAGCATTTAATGCAAAGGCTTGGACGGTCGAACTAATGCCATATAAGATTCCTTGTACGATGAGTGGATTTGATTGCATTTGGCCCGAATCAGGCATTGAATAAGTCCAAGCCATTTTTAATTGGGACGCATTTTGAAGGGTTATTTGATTGAGTTTGGAAAAATGATTTCGATCGAGACCACCTAAATACTCGGGCCAATCTTCGTTTGTTTTCGTCGATGTAAACGCCCCGATGCCAATAATTAGCAACATAATGGGTAAAAAGAAGGTAAATTTTCCTTTCATTGTTGTACGTAGGGATTGTTTATTTGCATTATTCCTCTAAATTACCTCGAAATCATTAAATACAATATTTATGGGTTCCATTTTAGGTTTATTTTTTCATTCCTTAGGAGGATTTGCCTCTGGTAGTTTTTACATTCCTTATCGGAAAATTCAAGTGTGGTCTTGGGAGAGTGCTTGGATTGTTGGGGGTGTTGTTTCTTGGATTATAGTACCCTTTATAGCTGCTTATTTAACCATCCCTGGTTTTATGGATATTATTACCACGATGGATACGAATACCTTGTTATGGACGTTTACCTTTGGTGTGTTGTGGGGGATTGGTGGTTTGACCTTTGGTTTGGCGATGCGTTATTTGGGCATGTCCTTGGGGATGTCGATCGCTTTAAGCCTATGTAGCATTTTTGGGGCTTTGGTGCCGCCGATTTACAGGGAGATTGCTGGAGTTTCGGGTGATACCATTTCGGGAATTGTGGGAAGTACGGGTGGGCGTTGGGTCTTATTCGGTATTTTAGTCTGTGTTTTTGGGATTTATTTATGCGGTAAGGCGGGAATGATGAAGGAAAATGAATTATCTGATGCACAGAAAAAAGAAAGCATTAAGGAGTTTAGTTTGATGAAAGGGTTGGTCGTAGCTACGATCTCGGGTCTTTTAAGTGCCTGTTTTAATTTTGGTATTGAGGCCGGTAAATTAATGGCAAATGAGGCGGTGGTTAGAGGTTGTGATCCCCTATTTCAAAACAATGTTATTTTTGTCGTGGTTCTTTGGGGCGGTTTTGCGACCAATTTTATTTGGTGTATGTATTTAAATTTTACAAATAAAAGTTTTGGTGACTATTTAAACAGCAAGGCTCCTTTGCGCATGAATTATACATTTGCGGCGGTGGCTGGAACTACCTGGTTTTTGCAATTTTTCTTTTACGGCATGGGTGAAAGTAAATTAGGCAATGGCGCTAGTTCATGGATTTTGCATATGGCAACAATCATCATGACCTCAAATTTTTGGGGATTGTATTTTAAAGAATGGAATGGGGTGTCAAAATCAACTATGCGTACAGTGATTGCAGGTATTTTGGTTATTCTTATTTCAGTATTAATAGTTGGTTTTGGTAATTCGATTGAATCCTAATGAGTTTTGAAGAATTAATACATATTGACGAATTTTCGAGCACGCCTAAGTATCGCCAATTAGCCAATTCCATCATCGAAGGAATTCAGAAAAAGGTGATTAAAAAGGGGGATATTTTGCCATCGATTAACGAGGTGAGTTTTCAATTTTATATTTCTCGGATTACCGTTGAAAAAGGCTATACTTATCTAAAATCCATTGGAATTATCGATTCCATTCGAGGGAAAGGCTTTTTTATTAATGTCGATAGCATTCCTACGACCTATC
>CANHCG010000154.1 GCA_947459055.1 Cytophagaceae bacterium
ATCCATGAATTCTCGAAGGGAGTTTATGATTAAGGCGGCAACAGCCGCAATGGCAGGCCCCCTGTTATTTACGAATGAAGCGAGTGCTAATATTCCTGCAGGCACTAAATTAAGACATGCTGCTATTGGCGTAGGAGGAATGGGCTGGGGCGATTTGCAACAATTCAAAAAACATGCTTCCGTCGAGATTGTCGCAATTTGTGATGTCGATGAAAAAAACCTAAAACGGGCTGCCGACCTATGTCCAGGGGCTCGTACTTATACGGATTACCGTGAATTATTAAAAGCGGAACAGGACAATATCGATTCGGTCAATGTCACCGTGCCGGATCATAATCACTTTGCGATAGCGGTCCAGGCCATTCGAAATAAAAAACATGTCTATTGCCAAAAACCTATGTGTCATGACGTGGCTGAAGTACGCGCCTTAACCAAAGAGGCGGTGAAGGCAGGAGTTACGACCCAATTGGGCACCCAAGTCGCTTCGACCATGGGTGATCGGACGGGGGTACAATTAATTAAGCAAGGAATTATCGGAAAAGTAAAACATGCTTATTTATGTTCCAATCGCCCAGGAGCGGTAGCTAAATACCGTTTGGTGGGGCCTAGACCCGCTGAAGGGCAACCAGTTCCTACCCATTTGCATTGGGATCAGTGGATCGGCACAGCACCGGTGAGGCCTTATGCACCTGAGATTTACCATCCGGCTATCTGGAGAACTTGGCAGGATTTTGGTACGGGCTGGTCAGGCGATATCGGTTGTCATATTTTTGATGCCGTATGGAAAGGCTTAGGGATGAAGGCACCTCTTTCGGTGATTGCCGAAGTGCAAAAGTCCTGGCAGAATTCACCGGAGCGACGTGCGGATACATGGCCACAGGGAAATCACATTACGTGGCAATTTCCAGGAAATGAATTGACCGAAAAAGATACGTTCCAATTAGAGTGGTTTGACGGCGAATTTTATCCTCCAAAGGAAATTATGGATTTATATAAGGATGGGGAGTATCCGGCGGAATCATCGATGTTGATCGGCACCGAGGGCGCCTTATTAATTCCACATCAAAAAATGCCGGTCTACATTCCATTCGGCAAGCCCAAAGAAGTCAAACTACCGACTTTAGCTGAACGCAATCATTACCATCATTTTGTAGATGCGTGTTTGGGTGGCGAGAAAACGGAGTCGCATTTTGCTCAATCGGGTCCTATGACAGAGGCGGTATTATTAGGAACGATTGCCATCAGAATTCCGGATCAATTATTAACCTGGGATTCGGCAAAAATGAAATTCCCGAATTATCCAGCAGCTGAAAAATTACTTAAGCGAACCTACCGAAAAGGTTGGGAAGTGAAAGGCTTTTAAATGAAAGGAAACATCTGATTGAGCTCAACCAACTTATTCCAGTTGACATTGTGCTTAAAGATGCCTTTGAAACGTCGGGGAAATTTCCCGACGTTTTTATTTTTTAGGTACCCACAAAATCGCATCTGCCGGTACTAATCCATTTGCGCCCTTGGCCGAAAGAATGGCCTCTGCCCTATTTTTCGTTTTAAAATCAAAATCCCCGATAGAAATCCATTCTCCCTTTAAGGTACTTTTGGCACCATCTAATTTGATTTGAATGGTTGAATTTTTGGAACCTTGCTTGATTTCCCAATTGAACACTGTGCTGTTTTGCTCTAAATTTGGCAAATAAAAATAAAGCGTATAGCTCCCCAGTAAATCAGTTGGGGATTTAAAGGACACCTTGGTATTTGCATCGGTGGTCGGGCTTGTTAATAACAAGGACGAGCCATAACATCCTTTCTTATTTAGCTCTTTTGACCAATTTCCCGTCTTAACAACCTGGGAAATTTGGGCATCATCCACCAAAATTTCTGGCTTACTTCCGTCCAAAAGGGGATTTGAGGTTAAGGTTTGTTGGATATCCCGAACATTCACCTCTTGAATCGCCACCTGTGAATTGATGGCCGAAACTGCCGCGACACCGGCCGTTTGACCTAAAACCATAAAAACGGGTTCCATCCGAATCGAGCCATAGGCAATATGGCTAGCAGATAAACAAACGGGAACTGTCAAATTTGTACATTCCGTACGCTTAGGCACCAAGGCCCCATAACCAATCGGATATGGCCCAAATCCACCGACTTGCACATCCCCTTCATTTTTGACCATGTCCACGCCATTGATATTGACAACCACCCGCTGGCAATTATGGGAATCCATCGTATAGGCCGCCATACCGATTGGATTTTTCGCTAAAACTCTTCCCTCGCAATGTGCCTGGGTCATCACTTCTTCGCCGATCATCCGACGCGCCTCACGCACGTACATTTGGGGAGACCAATTACCGGTACTTTTAAATTCGTCTTTGGGATAGCCATAGGTAAGCATTTCCTTGCGTAAATGCAGCGGTACCCTAGGATCATGCCCTAAAAAATAGAGAAAAGACTGGTTGTAAATTTTATGCTTTAAAAAGATCTCTTTTCGCTTTTCAGGGGATGCCTCTGCGAAATCATCGCTTTCTCCGATCATATCTGTGGAAAAAGGTCCTGAATTATTGATGTCCGTTTTGCGGTGTGGCATAGACTGTAAATGCATTAATAACCAATTCAGTTCATGCGGCTTTTTCACTTCGATGTAACGAAGCAAAAGCTCGAACTGCGTTGAATCATAGCCCACAGGCCGCGTAATTGGGATTTGATTTTCAACACTATCCGTCAAACAAATACGAAAATTATAGGCTTGCGTGTGGGTATCCCCAGCGCCTTTTGTGGCTAAAGGCTGAGGACTAATTCCCCAAAGTAGACCACTCGCTGCTTTACCTTTAATTTGATAAGGATCTACTAAATCAGGAAATTGATGTTTATCGAGTAGCTGCACCCCGTTCCAGGTCTCGCCATAGGTTTGATTCGATTCCCGACCCACGGTATAGCTCACCCCTGCCATCGCCATTAAATCCCCTTCATAGGTACAGTCGATGAATTGCTTTCCGCGAATGATCTTTAGGCCTGTGGGGGTCTGAATTTCTATTTGTTGAATCCTGGTTCCTTTTTTGATTACTTTTTTTAATACCGATTGGTACCAAATCTTCAAATTGGCCGCTTTGACATAGTCTTCGAACACGGAACGAGCGACGCTTGGCTCAAAGGTCCATTTTTCAAATGCCCCATATCGTCCCCCGATGCGACGGTAATAATCGCGCGCCAAACCAGTCACTGCAAATTTATTTCCGATATCCGTAAAACCTAAGCCCCCCGAAGTGAGCCCGCCGAGGTGCGAGGAAGCTTCGATCACTAAGGTCGATTTGCCCATTTTTTTAGCGGAATATCCTGCGATGACGCCGGCCGACGTAGCTCCATAAATGACCACGTCGTAGTCGATGATGGGTGCTGTTTGTGCCAACATGGACGAAAACGAAGCAAAGAAAATTAGAAGTCCCAGCAAGCCTTTTTTGCTTTCTGAAATTGCATGTTTCACGGCGCGAGCTGTTAAGGCCATGAAGGTTAAGGAAGGATTTTGGTTGCCTACGCTCGTCATACAAGCGCCATCGGTGACAAAAACATTTTTACAAGCGTGCATTTGATTGTATTTATTTAACATGGACGTGTTAGGATCCTTGCCCATTCGGACACCACCCATTTCATGAATATCTAGGCCTGGGTTTTGATGGGTATCCCAAGTGGCAATATTTTTTCCACCGGAAATCTCCAAAATCTCACGGGCTTGCTTGTGAAAATCAGTAAACATTTTCACATCATTATCCGTATAACCGATCGAGGTGACTAATTGAGGAATGCCCCAGGCGTCTTTTTTGAGCGGGTCTAATTTGACATGATTATCATAAATCGGAATGGTCTCCCCTTGCATCATCATGTAGATATGCCAAGGACCCGGTTTCGTCATTTTTTCTTTATAATCTTCTCCAAAACTTAAGGTGCTTTGCTCCCGATTCCAACTGCCTCTAGCGGCTGAAAAGGCAATCATGTAGCCACCTAAGAAATCAGCGTCTCGTTGATGTAAATTCTTAAAACTCGGCATAAATGCCGAAGTGGGTCTTCTTCCTGAATAGTACGAATCTTCAAAACCTTCAAAATCGGCTGCCGCATTTCCGCGGTAATTGTGAAAGGCGATGTAATGGCCTAAAACACCTGAATCGTTGCCCAGGCCATTGGGGAATCGTTGGGATGTAGAATTCAATAAAATCAAATTCGTATTTAAGGTTGCGGCATTGACAAAAATGATTTTGGCGAAATACTCCTGGACTTCGTTAGTTTGAGTATCGATCACGCGAACCCCGACTGCTTTTTGTTTTTTATCATCGTAAATGATGGATTGAACGGTAGAAAAGGGGTTCAAGGTCAAATTGCCGGTTTTAGTCGCCCAAGGCAGCGTGGAGGAATTTGAACTAAAATAGGCGCCGTAGGGACAGCCGCGGTAACATAAATGGCGTGCTTGGCATTGTCCTCTACCCTGTTCGCTATGCTGAGATTCGGGGGCGGTGAGATGCGCGCATCGACCGATGATGACGTGGCGGTTTCCTTGGTAATAATCCTTCACGCGGGATTGCACATGTTTTTCTACGCAATTGAGTTCCCAGGCTTTTAAAAAATGGCCGTCGGGCAAACTAGAAATTCCGTCTTTATTTCCGCTGATGCCGACAAATTTCTCGACGTGCGTGTAAAAAGGAGCAAGTTCTTGGTATGAAATGGGCCATTCGACGGCATATCCGTCGCGTTTGGGGGCGTCAAATTCATGTTGGCTCCAGCGCTGGGTTTGCCTGGCCCAAATCAGGGATTTCCCACCAACTTGATATCCGCGAATCCAATCGAAGGGTTTTTCTTGTACATAGGGATGTTGGTCATCTTTAACGAAAAAATGTTCCGTAGCGGCGTCATAGGCATAACATTTACTGACGATTGGATTAGCTTCTCGCTTGGGAATTTTCATTCCATGGGTAAATTCCCAGGGATCTTTCATGGCCGTAGGATAATCCTCCACATGTTTCACATCGCGGCCTCGTTCGAGCACTAGGGTTTTTAAACCTGCTTCACAGAGTTCTTTGGCAGCCCAGCCACCAGAAATCCCTGAACCGATAACAATGGCATCAAAATTATTTTTTAGCACCCTAAATTATTTTGTTCAAATAACTGCGTTTTTCTTTAAAAAATCAAACCTAGGGTTTGAGTAGAGGAATTTTTAAAAGAATGAGATCGGAGTAACACATGAAAAGATAAAAAAA
>CANHCG010000155.1 GCA_947459055.1 Cytophagaceae bacterium
ACTGCTTCGTCGCTGCCGATCCAACCGGCCTTAAAGGCTCTTGCCCGAATTCTAGTGTTGGTATTTATTTTTACCTTCCCATCAAAAATGGCTGATTTTACACTGTCAATTGGCGTGCCATCCATCGTATAACGAATCTCAACTCCCTTAATCGTATGAAATAAGGTCAAGGGTGCCTCGGTATCAAAAATAGTCGATGTGTTTTTTAATTCGGGCGGATTAAGTTTTAATGGATTTTTGCCATCATCTTTAAATCCTCCGATCACTTTCACAGATTTAAATTTAGCAGCTAGCGCGTTCAGGTCTTCCTGCGTGAGGGGAGTATCCCAGAGATAAATGGTTTGAAGCTTTTTAAACTCTTGCATGGCCATTTGTAAATCCTGAAACGTCATTTGTGTACCAGATAGCGATATGCTTTTCAAATGGCTTAATGTTTTTAAAGCCATTAAACCCTTGGCTGAAATATTGCTAAAGTTTAATTCCAAGCGTTCTAAGTTTTCAAATTGAGCGATGGTTAATAAATCTGCATCTTTGACAGGCATTTTTGCCACACTTAAGAAGATAATTTGCTGTTTGATGGCAATCAATTCTTCTATTTTTTTGGAATTAAATTCATTTTTATTGAAGATATGAACGCGCAAGGCTGGTGAGTTTTTCGCGAGAGGGGCAATGGTTCGGTATTCGTTCGTTAATTGATCGATCGTTTCCTGGCTCGCTTCAGAAAAATCATAATTTTGAGATTCATCATTAACCGAAACAAATAGCTTATTCCCCATGATGCGTAATGAATCGGTGGCTGGCAATTCCAATACTTTTTTAGTAAATGTTGCGTTTCCTTTGATCCAAAGTGCCAAAGTCATTTTCTCCTCATCGCTTAACTGCGGTTGCCCGGAAACGGGCATGTGTTTTTTGTCTTCTAATGGTAGGTGAATTCGCTCTAATAAGAGGCTTATTTCAGGCTTGCCAGTTACGAATAATGGGCCTGATTTTCCTCCTTTTGAAATACCTTCTTTACTGGATAAATCAAGTCCCCCTTTCTTCTTTTCGGGATTATGGCAACTGACACATTTATTTTGTAAAATTGGGTTAACCATATGATCAAATACCAAGGCATCTTCTAGGTAGATTTGTTTTCCTTGTTCGAATGGTGCCAACACAAAGCCATCCCCATGCGTAAGTTCTGCGCCAAAATGGCCTGTTGATAGGAGTAAAATAGAAACAATGCCAATCAAAATTCGGGAGCTTGTTTGCTGATAAATCGAGGAATTTCGAATCCAATAAATCCCACTGAATAAAATAAACAGCGTAACCGCGCTCCACTTATGCCAGAATAGGGTTTCTCCGGCATAGCCGGATTCTTTGGAAAGCAATAAACCAAAAATGGTCGTAAGTCCAGTTAAAGCCGCCCCCGCAATCCAAGCATCAGATATCCATTTCTCTGCGATTTCTTGCCAAGGAGCACTATCTCGGGTAAATTTAAAAAACTCATAGCTGAGTAATAAAATTAACAGAACAATCGGAAAGTGTAAGAGTAATGGATGTAATCGACCGATAACCTGCAACCAATTTGGTACCACGATTTGATCCTCAAAGACCAATAAAAACGCTAGAAATACTGCCGATGTAAGTACAAATTGCTCTAAAACACCTCTCCACTTAAGATTCATATGTTAACTTAAAATATCTCGAACCACTTTTCCTGATATATCGGTTAATCGATATCGTCTACCCAAATGCTTAAAAATTAATTTCTCATGATTTAAACCCAAGGTGTGCAAGACCGTTGCTTGGAAATCATGAACATGGACAGGGTTTTTAATGATGTTGTAACCCAACTCATCCGTTTCTCCATACACCATCCCCGGCTTAATACCGCCTCCAGCCATCCAAATACTGAAACATCTTGGATGATGATCTCGTCCATAATTTTCTGGAGTTAATTTCCCTTGGCTATAACTAGTACGACCAAACTCCCCACCCCAAATCACCAAGGTCTCATCTAATAATCCCCTTTGTTTTAAATCGGTTACTAAAGCAGCCGAGGCTTGGTCTACATCTTTGGCTTGGCTTTTAATTTCAAAAGGAAGGTTGCCATGCTGGTCCCAACCTTGATGGTATAATTGGACAAAGCGTACGCCATTTTCGGATAATTTACGGGCTAATAAGCAATTGGCCGCAAAAGTACCCGGAACTAAACAATCGGGCCCATAAAGCTTCACGATGTCGTCAGATTCTTTCGACAAATCCATTACCTCTGGCACCGCGGTTTGCATCCGGTAGGCCATTTCATATTGCTTGACTTTGGCGGTAATTTCGGGATCACCAAATTCTTCGTAGGACATTTGGTTTAATTGGGCCAACTGGTCTAACATCTCCCTGCGTTCACCCCTTGCCATTCCCGCTGGATCTTTAATGTATAAAACGGGATCTTCACCTTTTGAAAATTGGACGCCTTGGTGAATAGAATCTAAAAATCCGTTCGACCAAAGTTTAGAATAAACCCCTTGGCCATTTCCAATTCCCCTCGATAATAAAACAGTGAAATCGGGTAAATTTTTATTCTCATTCCCTAATCCATAACTTAGCCAGGCGCCCATGCTAGGCCTATTTCCTTGCTGGGAACCCGTTTGTAAGAAAGTCAAAGCCGGATCATGGTTGATGGCCTCTGTATACATCGACCTTACCACACATATGTCATCCACAATCTTTGACGTGTAAGGCATGATGTCACTGATCCAAGTCCCGGATTTCCCATATTGCTTGAAATTTGCGAAAGAAGCGGCCAATGGAAACGATGCTTGATTTGCCGTCATTCCCGTTAATCGCTGTTCTCCACGTACAGATGGAGGTAAATCCATGCCATACATTTCACATAATTTGGGTTTGTAATCAAAGGTCTCTAATTGAGAGGGAGCGCCATTTTGAAATAAATAAATTACGCGTTTTGCCTTAGGAGCAAAATGTGGAATTCCGGGAGTAAATCCTGATTCTTCGCGATCACCGCCATTGAGCAAACCGGGAATCATTAAGGAACCCAAGGCCACACTTCCTAAGCCTAAACTCATGGTAGAAAGGAAGCGTCGCCGATTAAAATTCAAGCCATGTTCTAATATTTCCTTTTCCATAATTTACGATTTCGTAATGGTTTCCTCTAAATTATAAATGGTATTCACGACCCGCATCATGGCAGCCAAAAGTTTTTTATCTACGTTGGCCGCAATCGGATATTCACCCACCGCTAAAATTTTGGCGGCTTGCCCTTGCGTAATTTTAGCTCGTTGGCTCAGAAAATAGGTATTTAACACACTCAATTCTTTCTCTGAAGGATTTCGACACACAATCATTCGGAAAGCTTTTTTGATTTTATCCGCAGGGTTACTTTTTTCCGTTAATAATTTGGCAGCTAAAACTCGGGATGCCTCTAAAACCGTTGGGTCATTCAGCATCATCAGCGCTTGTAAAGGGGTATTTGTTTTTAGCCTTTTCACCTCACATAGATCTCGATTGCTGGCGTCAAAAATACTCATGGTAGGCGGTGGTACGGTTCGTTTGATCAACGTATAAATACCCCGACGATATAAGCTTTCTCCATGGTCTTGCACATAGATGGACAATAAACCGCGGCCCGATGTGGCCCCTTCCCATAATCCAGGAGGCTGATAAGGTTTGACGCTCGGTCCACCAATTTTAGGAACTAAAAGTCCGCTGCTTGCTAGCACGATGTCTCTGATATTTTCAGCATTTACGTGGTAACGAGATGATCTGGATAAATAGATGTTTTCAGGGTCTTTGGCTAATTTTGCGGGATCCGTAACAGCTGATTGTCGGTAGGTCGCTGAGGCAACCATCTGCTTCACCAGACGCTTCACATTCCAACCATGTTCCATGAAATCAACGGCCAACCAATCCAATAATTTGGGATGCGTCGGTAATTCCCCTTGCATACCAAAATCACCTGTTGTCTTGACGATTCCTTTACCAAAATATTCTTGCCAAATTTGATTCACAAAAACCCGTGCGGTCAACGGATTTTTTTTGTCAAACAACCATTTGGATAAGCCTAATCTGTTTTTTGGATAATTTTTATTGAAGGGTAAAATGGAATTAGGAGTTCCTGGACTAACTTCATCGCCAGGTGCATCGTAGGCACCTCGTTTTAAAATGAAGGTTTTTCTAGCCGTGTCCATGTCGGTCATGACCGAGACGATTAGTCGATTCGTGTCTTGTTTATTAATGAACTTCAAGATGTTTTTAACATCCTCATTGCTGATTTCCATTAATGGTTTTTTCGCATAGGTCTCTGGACCACCAATGACCGATTCGATGCCTACCTCCTTGATATTATTAAAAAAGGCAAACATTTTATAGTAATCTTTCTGCGAAAATGGATCGTATTTATGGTCATGGCAATGCGCACATTCTAATGTCATGCCTAAAAATGCTTTTCCAAATAAATCATTGCGATCCGTCACATAACTCAAGCGATATTCTTCTTGAATGACTCCGCCCTCTTCTGTGATTTTGTGATTTCGGTTGAAACCCGTAGCAAGTAATAATTCTTTAGTTTGTTCAGGTCTAGCTGGATTAATCAAAAAGTCGCCGGCGAGTTGCCAAGTAACAAATTGATCATATGGCATATTTTTATTTAAGGCATAAATGACCCAGTCTCTCCAAGGCCATTGCGTACGATATCCATCATCTTGATAGCCATGTGAATCGGCATAACGCGCTAAATCGAGCCAATAAATGGCCATTTTTTCTCCGTATGCTGGATTTTTCAACAACTCGTCGACCATCTTCTCATATGCATTCGGACTTTTATCCGCTAAAAAGCGGTCCATCATGGAAAGGGTAGGAGGCAAGCCGGTTAAGTCGATGCTTAAACGCTTTAATAAGCGCTCCTTATCAGCTTCTTCGTTTGGCTTTAATCCTTTTTGTTCTTGTTTTTCTGCGATGAAATAATCGATTTCATTTCTTGCCCAAGATTCATTGTCTATTTCGGGTAAGGCAGGTTTTTTAGGCGCGACAAAGGACCAATGCTTCTCATATTTCGCGCCTTGTTTAATCCATTTTTTGATTACGGAGATTTCATAACCATTCAATTTTAGGTTGGACGTCGCCGGAGGCATTAATTTGGTTGAATCCTTCGTGGTCATTCGGAGGAAAGCCTCTGATTCGTTCGGTTCTCCTGCTACCCAAGCATGTGCTCCTGGGTGTTCTTTTAATGCTTGGA
>CANHCG010000156.1 GCA_947459055.1 Cytophagaceae bacterium
GATACCGAAAAGAACCTCAGCATCCTAGGAATTCCCGCCGGTCTAGGAGAAGAAGACGGGCAAATTTTGTTAGAGGGGATTTTGGAACAATTAAAAAATGAGGCAAGTGACTTAACTGCTCACCGCCACGAAAAAATAGCCAAAGCCATGGCAAATCGAAGCGCGGCCCGTTTCCAACAACGAAAGCTCAATCCCGAAGAAATGAACTCCCTCATCGGACAATTATTCGCCAGCAGCAATCCAAACTACTCCCCTAACGGCGAAGAAATCAGTCAATTACTGCCTGAAATGTCTTTGAAAAATTTATTTAGCTAGTTCCACTGCCCGATCCCGCGCAGCAAAAATACCTTGTTGCAACCCAGTTCCCACACCCAATTCCCCAAAAGTCTTTAAAGCCGCCTCCGTAGTACCTCCTTTTGAGGCCACCGCCTGAATCAGTTCATCTAAAGATTTATCACTTGTCTGCATCAAATGGTAGGAACCTAACATGGTTTGTTTGACCAATAAAGCCGACATCGCCGCATCAAACCCCATCGCCACCCCCGCATCAATCATCGATTTAATCAAATAAAAGAAATAGGCCGGACCACTTCCACTTAAACCGGTCACGGCATCCAATAAAGATTCATCCTCTAAAAATACTGCCCGGCCCGTCGAGTTAATCAAATTCTCCACCTTCCGAATATCCGAAAGACCCACGGTTCCCGCCGCAGCAAAAGCCGTCATACCCATGCCCAAAAGAGCAGGAGTATTCGGCATAGCCCGAATAATTAACGCATGGCCTAAGCTTAATTGAATCTGAGCAATCGGAATCCCTGCCATAATAGAAAGGATCAATTGGCCTGGTTGGATCACCTTCGCCAATTCACTTGACACAGAAGGATAATCCTGTGGCTTTACCGATAAAATTATCAAATCAACCCCGCCAACACGCTCAGAAATCGTATCAACGACCACACCCGCCTTTTGCTCTTGCAAAATATCCCCACGTTCCTTGTTTTTTTCGATGAGCAATAAATCCTCTTTACTCACCAAATTATATTGAATAAAGGAATTGGCAAATGCCATCCCCATATTGCCACAACCAATAATCGCTATTTTCATATACGTCTATTTTTTATCAGAAAACAAATCAGCTAAATACTGATCTAAAGCTGCGCCACGAAGGCCTTTGGCCATAATTTTACCTTCTTTGTCCAGTAAAAAAGTCATAGGAATGGCGGAAACTTGATAAGCTTGCGCCGCTACGGAATTCCAATATTGTAAATCCGACACATGTTTCCACACTAATTGGTCCGCCTCAATCGCCTTCAACCAAGCCGCCTTATCCTGATCCAAACTCACGCCATAAATTTCAAATCCCTTGTCTTTATAAGCAGCATAAGTTTTAATGACATTGGGGTTTTCGCGCCGACAAGGCCCGCACCAACTTGCCCAAAAATCAATTAATACATATTTTCCACGCAGAGAAGAAAGGGCTAATCGCTCGCCCGTTGGGGTATTTAATGCAATCTCCGGAGCCTCTGAACCAACGCCCACACCCTTTAACCGCTTCAGATTTTCCAAGAATGGCCTTACTTGCGGATGGGTAGGGCGTACTTTTCGAAAACGCTCACCTACGGCTTCCAACGTAGCTAATTCCGTGTCCGTCGGAAGAAAATTTGTAGCCCATAAAGCCACCAAATTCGTCCCCATCGCCGGAATTAATGCTTTGATTTTTTCTAAGGTTTCGGTTTGCGCCTTGATAAATTCTTTTTGAATACGGTCTTGAGAACTAGGCGTTTTTTCAATTTCAAGGTTCCAAGCAGCTACTCTATTTTCCAAAGATTTCGAGATGGCTAATAATTGGTTCATATAGGTGAAATTCGGCGTATTTCCAGTCACAGTAAAGGTCCCTGGCTTTTCGGGCAAATTTATCCCTTCCGCCTGTACTTGCACTTTTTCCCCACCTTCTAGAATCAATAAGACCTTTTGAGGATTCGGAATATCGTAGAAATTCAGCAAATAAAATCCGCCTTGGTCCAAGACTTTGCCTTTAAATTGCACTTGTTTTTGGGCATTTGGCAATAAAGAATCGACCTTCACTGCCTGACCACGTCCATTGATAAATTCTAAATAAATTTTCCGACCAGGCGCTACTTGATTTGCTTTGACGCTCACCGAAAAATCCTGCGCCACGGCACCCAAAGAGGTCAACAAAAAGGTAAAAAAAAGGTGAATCGTTCTCTTCATGGTGGTTTATTTTAAGGCTTGTAGCGCATCGGACATCAATTGATTCACCCGTTTCGGATCCGCGGTACCTTTTGATTTTTTCATCACTTCTCCGATAAACAGCGCGATAAGTCCTTTTTTTCCTTGGTGATATTCTTTGACTTTGTCCGGATAGGCCGCTAAGGCTTCTTGGATTAAAACGGTCAATTGATCTTCTGATTGTCCTTGTGCCCAACCCTCTTTTTCTACTAAGGAAGCAGGTGATTCGTTAGGGTGTAGGAGGCAACGTGGAAATACTTGTTGGGCCGCCAAATTATGTGAAATCGTCCCCTTCTCAACCAATTCGATTAACTCGGCTAGGTTTCCAGGGGTGATTTGAAAATCAGTAATCGACAAATTATGCTCATTCAAATAGGATTTGACGGGGCCTAATAACCAATTGGATATCGATTTAAAATGTTTGGTGAATTGAGCGGTGGCCTCGAAATAACTGGCCATTTCGCGCGAATCGGCTAAAATATGGGCATCATAGGCGGGTAATTGATATACCTGCATTAATTTTTCTTCTTGTTCCCAGGGCAGGAGGGGCATGGTGGATTTGATGTCGGCCAACCAATCCTCAGAAATTTCCAAAGGTGCTAAATCCGGTTCTGGAAAATAGCGGTAATCATTCATGGATTCCTTGACACGCATGGAATGGGTGATTCCCGCGTGGGCATCAAAGGTCCTAGTTTCTTGGATAACCTGTCCACCAGCATTCAGCAATTGCTCCTGACGTACACATTCATGTTCGATGGCGCGCTGGATATTGCGAAGGGAATTCATGTTTTTGATCTCGACTTTAGTACCTAGGGTGGCGGAGCCTATTTTTCGAAGGGAAACATTGACATCGCAACGAAGCGACCCTTCTTCCATATTACCATCACAAATTCCTAAATATCGGACCAATTTCCTCACTTCTGAGACCATCGCAAAAGCTTCCTCCGATGAGTGAATGGCAGGCTCTGTCACCATTTCAATTAAAGGAGTTCCTGCTCGATTATAATCTAAAAAACTAAATGGATTATCCCCTTCGTGCAGCGATTTTCCCGCATCTTCTTCCAAATGCACATGATGAAAAGGCAATGATTTCTCACCGGAGGCTAAACGAACACGAATCGCGCCGCCGATACAAATGGGTGTTTTATCTTGGGTAATTTGATAACCTTTGGGAAGATCAGGGTAAAAATAATTTTTACGATCAAAATTTTGCCAAGGGGCTATTTGAGATCCTAAGGCAATACCCATTTTAATGGCATATTCTACGGCCTTTTTATTCAATTTAGGCAGAGTACCAGGGTGACCTAGGGTAATGGCAGAAATAAGGGTATTGGACTCCTGACCGAAAAGAACAGGGTCACTGGCAAAGATTTTGGAACGAGTTTGTAATTGGGCGTGAATTTCCAAGCCAATGACAGGTTCGTATACAGAAGATTGAAATGAACTCACGCTACGATCTTTAAAACAATGTGTTAAAGATACAAAAAGCTAGGCTTTAATTTAGCTTAGGAACTTATTTTACATGTACAAGCACTTTTATGCTGGTAGTTTACCCAATAGGCCACGGCGACAAAAACACCTAACAATAGGCCAAAGATCCATTCAGTCGCTTGGTTCGAAATAAAAATATCCAATACCTTACAAAGCAAAGCAAAGCCCAAAAAATAGAGCGGCAATGGTTTACGATGTTTTAAAAAATCTTGGATTAGCAAAAATGCCGCTAAACCAAAGCTCATGACAACTAATACCCATTCCATCCGCGCACTGAAAGCCAGTGAACTCATGAAATAAGGCGCAAAGAAAAACAGCAAAGGCATAGATAAGCAATGTACGGCACAAACAAAAGAAAGGAATAATCCCATCTTTTCTAAGGGCACCATAGCTCTAACCTTTTTAAATTTAGACATTTAACGAATTATTTAACTATTAGATCAAATTCCAAATCAACATCTGTACTACCGCCATCTTCATCACCGGTTTTGGTGTTCTTCCCGTTAACTGGCGGTTGATGTTTAAGAATTAGTCGGAATTTTCCGGTTCCAGCGACGAATTGAGTTTTACCTTTCGCTTTTAAGCCGATAGGTTTGCCGTTTTTGTCAAGATCGGTGGGAAGGATATTGAGTAGGGTAGTTGGGTTAACTTTATAGACAAATAAGTGGCTATCGCTTTCCGCTTCAATTTCCTTGGTAATATCATCCGCTGGGGATACGGATTCATTTAATATTTTAATTGCCAACGTATAATCAGCATTTTTGTTTAATGTAATTTTTTCGAACTTCTCGGGAGCGGTTTTTGGATCACCGTCTTTATCTTGGAAAGTAAAGGTGGTGGATTGATTGTTGGCATCCGTAAAAACCAATTGAACAGTAGTAATCAATTCGTTATCGTCAGTCGGATGCACATCCTCTTGTTTTTTGCATTGCAAAAATAGGAGAGAAAAAACCAAAAGAGAAAATACCTTTTTCATCATTGAACTAAATAAAGTGAAGTAATTTGACCTATCTCAATTTTCAATAAAATGGTTAAAAATCGAACATTAATATAATCTTGTGCAATAGTGTTGCAAATATACGACAAAATTTAAAAGTGCAATAGTGTTGCACAAAAAAATTTTATGAGTGGGGGTAGAATAGTCCGAATGCGATAGTCCTAAGGCCGCAGGCCATTCCTTTGGCAATCCTGTAGGTTTGCCAAAGGTTGAGACGCAGCATGCGTCGATTCATATCCTTTAACGCTGGTTCTAAGGCGATAGTCCTATTTATCCTTGGGCCATCTCATTGATTTTTGGTCAAAAAAAAACCGCTCATACGATGGAGCGGTTTTTCGGATAATAATTTGGAGCTTACTTACTTTCCCGGGTTTGATCCCAGTATCATCAGCGGTGCGGGGCTTAACTTCTCTGTTCGAGATGGGAAGAGGTGAACACCCGTCCTATCGGCTCCATAAATCTTGCA
>CANHCG010000157.1 GCA_947459055.1 Cytophagaceae bacterium
CGACAAAAGCATGGTGGGGCTCAGCAACATTGACAACACCAGCGATGCAAACAAACCTATTTCCAGCGCCACACAAACAGCCTTAAATCTAAAAGCCAATGCCTCCGATGTCTCCACCTCGCTTGCGGCAAAAGCAAATAGCTCTGATGTCACAAGCGCCTTAGCTGACAAAGAGAACAACTCCAACAAATCCACTTCTACAGCCCTTGGAACCAGCGACATACTTTATCCAAGTCAAAAAGCCGTCAAAACCTATGTCGATACCCAAGCGCCTGACGCCAATACAAGCACTAAAGGAAAAATTAGATTAGCTGGTGATTTAGGAGGTGAAGGTAGCACAGCCTCTTCGCCTGTCATTTCCGAATCCGCCATCAACAATAATAAACTAGCAGACAACGCAGTAACAAGCAGCAAAATTTTAAACGGAACGATCTCCACCAATGATCTTGCGGACAACCTCATTACCAATTCAAAAATTGCCAGCGGTGCTGTGTCAAGCGATGAATTAGCCAATGGCGCAGTGACTGACAGCAAAATCAATAGCGTTTCAGGAAGTAAAGTGAGCGGAAACATCTCTGGAGGTGCCGCCTTTTTAAGTTCCGCACGTAGCATTTATGGTAATTCTTTTGATGGCCGGACTAGCCTTAACCAAATTATCTCTTCCAGCTTTGGCGGAACAGGGAACGGGTTTACAAAATTTTCAGGACCGTCCTCTTCTGAAAAAACATTCACCTTACCTAATTCCAATGCCACCATCCTAACCTCCGCCTCTCCTGTCACCGTGGGACAAGGCGGAACAGGGTCGAACACACTTGCAAGTAACCAAGTGCTCCTTGGCAACGGAACAAGTGCCCTACAAACTGTCGCTCCAGGTAATTCAGGAAATGTATTAATGTCAAACGGCACTACTTGGGTTTCCTCTTCCCCCGGCAATTCAAATAACGGCTCCTCCCACGCCATCGGAGACTCTTATGGAGGAGGAATAATTTTTTATGTTTATGACGGAGGAGCTCACGGATTAATCGCTGCCAGAAACGACCAAAGTAGCAATGCCGACTGGGACCTTGGAACCGGTTACGAGACACGCGCCAGAGCCAATGGAATTGGTGCAGGTTTGAAAAATACAACCTTAATCATTGCAAGTGAAATAAGCCAGCGGCAGTCCTCCCAAGAAGATAAAAATGGCCGAAATGGATATAATGGTGAAGAATTTGCCGCCACGATTTGTAATGAATTTTACGTGAGTACCACAGAAAACAATATTGAAACGACCTTCGGCGATTGGTATTTACCCAGCAAATACGAACTGAATTTACTTTACCAAAAACGAACTACTGTAGGGAATTTTGCATCAGATAAGTACTGGAGTTCCACCGAATATGATTCAGATAAAGCTTGGACAATAAATTTTGCCACCCGTTCAGGATCAGCCGAAAGTACACAAGACAAAACCGACGGAAACCGGGTGCGCGCCATTCGTGCCTTCTAATCATTCCTTAATCACACCCTCCACATATGGCTTGCCCCTATATAGCACATGCAATATGTATTTGCCCGTTTTGACTTGTTTAAAATCCAGTAATTTCACCTCGGAAATATTTGCAGGATACGTTGATTCCCACACTAATTGGCCAGTTATTGAATACATAGCCACAAAAGTGGGCGAAGTGCTTGGTTCCGAAAATTTAATTGTCAACTGGTCCACAAAAGGATTCGGAAATACCTGATAACGAATCGGATTTTCCTCCGCCACTTGAATTTTTAAGCCTGATTTCTGAATAGAACGAGCGATTAAATTGGGCTGCTTAAATCCTTGTCGGACCGTCAAGCCATTTCGCACCGAAGTTCCCGACACCACACTCGCCTGACCGATTACATGCGAATAATATTTCCCCTGTACCAATCCATTGGCTCCTGCGGCTGAAATGGTCGAAGAATTGGACCCCTGGGCTAGTAAGCCAACCGGTGCCAGAAAAAACAACATGAGAACCCAGCCATTTTTCATAAACGCTTTGTATATAATCACCCCCAATTCGCCTCCACCATGCTTAAGGCGCGCTCGATGATTTGGTGCATGTCATAATATTTATACTCCCCCAATCGCCCCCCAAAAAATACATTTTTCTCCTGAGCCGCTAAACTTTTATAGCGCTCAAAAAGCGCGTTGTTCGACGCATCATTCACCGGATAATAAGGCTCCGTTTTCGAAGCCTCATAGGGCTCCGGATATTCATAACTAATCCAAGTCGCCGGCGTCTCATTGAACTCAAAATGCTTATGCTCAATAATCCGCGTATAAGGCACCGCTTCATCCGTATAATTCATCACCGCCACACCTTGGTGATTCGGATATTCATGCCGAACATGATCAAATCGGGTTGTTTTATATTCCAATTCCCCAAATTCATACCCAAAATATGCATCAATCGGACCGGTATAAATCACCTGCTCCGCTAAGGCGTGATAAGACTCTTTGTCCGCCAAATAATCCTCTCCTAAACGCACCTCGATTCCATCCAATAATTTCTCGAAAATCTGTGTATATCCTCCTTCCGGAATTCCCTGAAAACGATCATTGAAATAATTCGTATCAAAAGTAAATCGAACCGGCAAGCGCTTTATGATTTCTTTCGGCAATTCCTTCGGATCCTTCATCCATTGCTTCGCCGTATAGCCTTTGATCAGTTTCTCGTAAATATCTTTCCCAACCAAACGAATCGCCTGCTCCTCTAAATTTTGCGGATCTACCATGTCTTTGCCTTGTTCTTCGATGATTTTTTGCGCCTCCTCAGGCGTGTTCACGCCCCATAATTGGTTGAACGTCCACATATTAAATGGCAAAGCATATAATTCGCCTTGGTAATTCGCCACCGGCCGATTCGTATAATGGTTAAACCGTGCATATTGATTAATCCAATGCCACACCTTTTCATTCGACGTATGAAAAATGTGTGCACCGTAGATGTGTAAATGAATGTCGTCTCGTTTTTCGGTATAACAATTCCCGCCGATGTGCGCGCGCTTCTCGATGACCAAACAGCGATGTCCTTTGTTCGTCAATTCCCGCGCACAAATGCTCCCGAAAAAACCGGCACCAACTATCAAAAAATCATATGGCTTACTCATTCTTTCACTTATTTTATCTTTTCTAACATTTCGATGGCCTGGTCTTCCTCCCAGTCATACAGCTCTTTTTTGAATAAGGATGGCGTTCCTCCCGCCGACTGACTCGTCCAGCCATGCACCGCATAGGCATCAAAACTCACATGCCTAAATTTATAACCTCTTAAAGATACATCCCGAAACCAAGGTATCCCAAAATCCAAATTATTATGTATCCCAAATGGCCGAATCGTTCCATAAGGAATCCCTATCGGCCGTGCTTTTTTCAAATTAAACAAGGTCACATATTCATTCAAGCGACATTCCGGCAAAGGCCAACCCATCTCCCCTACAACTCCTTGCATGACAGCCCGACGATTCGTTGCCCCCGCATATAAATCCGCAATTTCAGCCGCATTTGGCCGATATTCAAAATAGCGATGACTGTCACATAAGTTGCCATGGGCCGGACAATTCCAGCATTGGCCCACGGTCCCAACCGCCAAATCGTCCTGAATTTGTTCTAAATAATAGGTCAACAAATCCCCAGAAAATAACATGTCATTATGCAACACAAATAAATAGGGACTACGACTCGCTTCCCATGCATATTGGTATTTAATCGACTTCCGATAAGATGGAATGTAAAATTTTAAGCGCTGTACTAATCCCGGACCACTCATGTCACGAGGTCCAAAAAACCGCTCGGAAACATTGTATTTCACCGGCAAACCCTCCAGCAATTCTTTTAAGATTTCCGTATCTACATCAAAGGGCTGTTTCTTTTCAAACGTCACATAAATCGTATTGATCAAATGACCCGAATACTTATAGAGGGAATGAAGAGCTACAGCCGTATGATACGGTTTTCCGTAGACCATCATCGCCACATCGATTGGTTTCATATCATGTCAGGTAAATTCCCGCCAAAATTACGAATATAAATTCAGGAAATTGATCAAAAGGTTTTGACAAGCCAAAGAAAGTGAACTAACCCGCCACTAGTGGGGCAATTTATCCCGGAATTTTCCATACACCCACGTGCCTAAGGTCGCACTAGCAATCACCGCCAAGACCGCAAAAGCACCCGTTGCCACTTGGGCAAACAAAGGGCCAGGACAAGCACCGGTCATGGCCCAACCAAATCCAAAGCATAAGCCCCCTATAATTTGGCCTTTATTGAATTTCTTATCCGAAAAGGTAATCGCCTCCCCATGAATGGTTTTTACTTTGAATTTTTTAATCAAAAACACCGAAATCGCACCCACGACCACCGCAGTACCTATCACCCCATACATGTGGAAACTTTGTAAACGAAACATCTCCTGAATACGAAACCAAGAAATAATCTCCGCCTTGATAAAGACAACTCCAAACAATACCCCAACCAAACTATATTTCAACTGGTAATACCATGGATGAACCAAACTCGATTCATTCACACACATACTATCCAAAGACCTTACTTCGTAATCAGTCTCCTCGACCTGATTTGTTGCTTGCTTATTCATCCGATTATAAGGTTAAAATGTAAGGTAAAATGAAATTGGCCATGATAAATCCACCCACCATAAAAGCGATCGTCGCGACCAAGGATGGCCACTGCAAATTAGATAAGCCCATAATCGCATGGCCCGACGTACATCCCCCCGCATACCGCGTCCCAAATCCAACAAGGAATCCACCCACGACCATTAAGATAAATCCGCGTAAAGTGAACAATTGAGCCCATGAAAATAATTCAGACGGCACCATGCCCGAATAATCCGTAACACCATAGCTAGCCAATTCCTTCGCCAAATCTGGATGGACAATGACTGGGTCCGTAGCGCCTAAAAAGAGCGTGGATAAAATCCCGCCAACAACGATTCCACCCACAAAAAATAAATTCCACGATTCCTTTTTCCAGTCATAATGAAAAAATGAAATATCACTCGGAAAACAAGCCGCACAGATGTGCCGCAAATTCGATGAAATACCAAAATGCTTATTGCCCAAAATCAATAAAGCTGGCACAATTAATCCGATGATGATCCCGGCCGTATACCAGGGCCAAGGAGCGCGTAAAATTTCTATCATGGTAAGTTTATTATCGTTGA
>CANHCG010000158.1 GCA_947459055.1 Cytophagaceae bacterium
ATTGATAAATCCATTTTAGAAATGACAGCTACCCGTTTTTTACTTAATAATTCGGGATTGTATTTTTCAAGTTCCCCCAACAAAATTTCATATTCTTTGCCCCAATTCTCCGCATCTGAAGGAATCAGGAAACATAAAATAGAGTTCCGTTCGATATGACGTAAGAAACGAATCCCTAAACCTTTTCCTTCAGCAGCCCCTTCGATTATTCCCGGAATGTCCGCAACCACAAATGATTTGTATTCACGGTATGCCACGACTCCTAAATTAGGCACCAACGTTGTAAATGGATAGTCCGCGATTTCAGGTTTAGCTTCCGATATAACGGAAAGCAGAGTTGATTTTCCGGCGTTTGGAAAGCCCACTAAACCAACATCGGCTAAAACTTTTAATTCCATGATTACCCAACGCTCAATTCCTGCTTCGCCGGGTTGGGCGTGACGAGGGGATTGATTGGTGGATGTTTTAAAATGCGTATTTCCCAGGCCTCCTCGACCACCAGGAACTAGAAGCACTTTTTCGCCGTCTTCGGTTACTTCTGCTAAAAATTCGTTGGTTTCGGCATCTTTGACGATGGTACCAAGGGGAACTTGTATAAACACATCGGCACCCTCGGAACCAGACCGACGGCCACCCTCTCCCCCATTTCCGCTATCTGCGATGATGTGTTTTTGATATTTAAGATGGAGCAAAGTCCATTGCTGTGTCGTACCTACTAAATAAATATGACCTCCACGACCACCATCTCCTCCATCGGGTCCACCTTTGGGCACGTGTTTCTCCCTTCTGAAATGGGATGAACCGCTACCACCTCGACCAGAGCGAAGGTTGATTTTGACGTAATCAATGAAATTTGAAGTCATAATTTATTTTTTTAACTGCTAAGGCAAAAGGCCGGAATAGTAAGTCCGAAGCCTACAAGTTGTTAGACCTTTGTTCGCCTTATATTTAATTCCGTTCAATAATGGACAGAATTTGATCAAAAATCGCTTCGATCTCACCTACCCCATTAATTCCGGTAAATTTCCCTTGATTAGCATAGTAACCTGCTACAGGGGCTGTTTTTTCCATATATTCTTGTACGCGTTTGCGAATCAAGGATTCGTTTTGGTCATCTGGTCTACCCGAAGATTTTCCGCGTTCCAATAAGCGCTGGGTTAATTCTTCCTCGGCAACTTCCAGAGCAACCATCTGATTGATACTCAAATGGTGACTTGCTAACAGCGAATCCAATGCTTCTGCTTGCGCAACCGTGCGTGGAAATCCATCAAAAATAAACCCAGCCGCAGCTTTATTTTCATTTAATTTATTTTCGATCATTCCGATGACCACAGCATCAGGAACCAAAATTCCTTGATCCATTAATTTTTTCGCTTCTAATCCCAGCGTTGTGCCTGCCGATATTTCAGCACGCAATAGGTCGCCTGTTGACAAATGAATTAAGCCATATTTTTCAATAAGTTTGGCCGATTGAGTTCCTTTACCTGCCCCTGGAGGCCCGAATAAAACTAAATTTAACATAAATATTAATTGGGAATTCCTTTGAAAATGGTAAACAATAAATAGACCATCAAAGGTACAAAAAGGATTCAGATTATACTAAGCTGGGGAAGAATAGACAAATGTTGATTAACAAGAAATTATTTTTATGATAATTATTAAAAAAATTATTAGAAAAACAAAAAAACGATGTTGATATTACTGATTAATTATATAATTTCGTCTCATTATACGTCGGCACAATTGGCAAATTGGTCGGCAAACACTCAAACATTCTTATTTTATGAAAAAAAATTTCTACGTAAGCAGAGTGGTCTTTTTAATGGCGTTGATGTTATCCGTTACCTGGACAGCATTAGCACAAGACCGAAAAATTACGGGTTCAGTCCAAGACGCCAAAGGAGGCGGGATTCCCGGTGTATCAGTGGCAGTTAAGGGTACTACGACAGGTACCACAACTGATGGTAATGGAGCTTACTCTATTACAGTTAAGTCAAACAATGCTGAATTAGTATTTAGTTCAGTTGGGTATGTCTCTAAAACTACTTCGGTAGCGAATCGTTCGACGATTAACATGATTCTTGATGAAGATGTTAGTCAATTGAGCGAGGTAGTTGTAACTGGTTACACCTCACAACGTAAAAAAGACATTACCGGTGCCGTATCCGTAGTAAGTGCGAAAGAACTTACAGCTGTACCAGCAGCTTCCGTAACACAAATGTTACAAGGACGTGCTTCAGGTGTGACAGTAGGTAATGATAACTCACCAGGTGGAGGAACAATGGTTCGTGTACGTGGATTTGGTTCTACTAACAACAACTCACCTTTGTACGTAATTGATGGTGTACCTACACAAGGTACCCTAAACCAAATTAACCCAAATGATATTGAGTCAATGCAGGTATTGAAAGATGCCTCTGCTGCTTCTATCTATGGTGCACGTGCAGCGAATGGTGTTGTAATCATCACCACCAAACGTGGAGGAGAGGGTGAGCCGAAAATCAATTTTGATATGTATACGGGTACCCAACAGTTAGGTAAAACTTTGGATTTGATGAATACCAAAGAATTGGGACAATATTACTACGAGTCAGAAATTGGTGCGGGAAAAGCACCAGGTACATCGCCTTCAGCTCAATATCGTTTTGGTGCAGATGGATCTCAAACGATTGCAGATTACATTTATCCAAACGTTTATGGTGCATTGCCAGCTAACTTTACATACACGAATAACATTGCAGATCCAAACTTAGGAAGAACAGCTTTCAATATTACGAAGGCTAACAAAGAAGGTACGGATTGGCAGCGTGAAATTTTTGGACCTGCAAAAATCTCTAGTTACCAATTAGGAGCTACTGGCGGTTCAAAAAATGGTAAATATGCAATTTCTGGAAGTTATTTTGATCAAGAGGGTATCTTGAAATATACAGGGTATAAGCGTTATTCAGTTCGTGCGAATACAGAATTCAAAAAAGGTGCTATCACATTTGGTGAAAACGTTACTGTAGCTTATGAAGAGCGTATTGGTATTCCTTCGGGAAATAACAGCGAATCTAATCCGATTATGTTCGCTATCCGTATTCAGCCAATTATCCCAGTTTTTGATATCACAGGAGGCCCAGTAGCCTTGGGTGGAACGAATACTTCAGAACTTAATGGTTTTGCAGGTCCACGTGGTTCAAATCTAGGTAATGCCCCTAACCCATTGGCTCGTCAATGGAGAGAGCGCGACAATCCAGTTCGTTCAACACGTATCTTTGGTAATGTATTTGCTGAAGTTGAAATTATAAAAGATTTAAAGGCACGTACTAGCCTTGGTTTTGAATACAACAACTATAACCAATCCGCTTATTTCAACCGTGATATTGAAGCGGCTGAGGCGCGTAATGCGAACAGTTTAACTGTTTCGAATAACTTTGATCGTGCGGTAACTTGGTACAATACCTTAAATTATGCTAAAAAAATAGGCGATCATGATATTAACGTATTAATAGGTACGGAAGCTGTATCAACTTATGGTTTTGGATTTAATGCTCAGCGAAGCAATTTTGCATTTGATGATTTGTCTTACCGTTATTTAAATAATGGATCTGCTGCAGGTCTTACAAACGCAGGTTCAGGAGCAACTATCACGGCTTTGTTCTCTCAATTTGGAAAGGTAAATTACTCTTACAAAGATTTCTTGTTAGCAGATTTCACCTTGCGTAGAGATGGATCTTCTCGTTTCTCTCCAGCTTACCGATATGGAGTTTTCCCTGCATTCTCAGTAGGAGCTCGTATTTCGGAATTGGCTTTCATGAAGGAATTGACTTTCTTGAATGATTTGAAAGTTCGTGCGGGATGGGGTAAAACAGGTAATCAGTTGATTCCTAACGTATACAATGCCTATACTTTGTTCACTCCAGATCCAAACAACAATGCCTACGACATTAGTGGTGCTGGTAATGCTATTGCATCTGGTTTTGATATTGCGCAATTTGGTAATTCAAATGGCCGTTGGGAAACAAACACATCTACCAACATCGGTTTAGATGCAAGTTTATTCAACAACAAATTGGATATTGCATTTGACTGGTATACTCGTACTACATCTGATATGTTAACGCAAGTACCTATTCCAAGAACATCCGGAACAGGAAGTATTCCTTTTGTGAACATCGGTGAAGTAAACAATACGGGTGTTGACTTGAACATAACTTACAGAGATCAAATTGGTCAATTGCGTTATTCGATTTCTGGTCAAATTAGCCAGTACAAAAACAATGTTGTGAAGTTGAATGATGATCCAAATGCACAAATTTTTGGATTCTCGACACGTCTTCCAGCTATTTCAGTTACAAGAGCGGGATTACCGATTGCAAGTTTCTTCGGTTATGTAGTGGAAGGGGTAATCAAGGATGATGCAGAAGCTGCCAAAGCGGTTCAGATTCCGGGTTATACACGTGCGGGTGTATTCAAGTTCAAGGATGTGAATGGTGATGGCAAAATTAATGCATCAGACAGAACGATCATCGGTAACCCACATCCAGACTTTACTTATGGTTTAAATGTTAATTTAGGCTATAAAAATTGGGATTTAACTGTATTTGCTCAAGGTGTTCAAGGAAATGAAATTTTCAATTATTTGAAATATTGGACAGACTTTAATACGTTCCAAGGAAACCGTTCAAGAGATATGTTGTATAACTCTTGGAAGAAACAAGGTGATGTTGCACAATTACCTCGTTTGAATTCGAATGATACCTTTAGTCAGCAAATTTCAACCTATTTTGTTGAGGACGGTTCATACATGCGTATCAAGAATATTCAATTAACATACAACGTACCTGCTACTTTGTTAAAGAAAATAAAATTAAGTTCGATGCAAGTTTATGTACAAGGACAAAACTTATTGACTTTAACCAAATACAAAGGTTTAGATCCTGATATCAACATTAGAAATTCAGGAGCTGATAATCAAGATATCCACATGGGTATCGATGAGGGAGCATTCCCAGTAGCTAAATCTTACAACGTAGGATTAAGAGTTGGATTTTAATTAATTATAATTTGAAATAAATCAGATAAAAAATGAAAAAGTTAATCATATTCGCATTGATTGCGACAGTTGGAATAAACTTTTCTTGTTCAGAGTCGTTCCTTCAGGTTGAGCCTCAAGGAGCCGCATCTCTAAC